>JBJONS010000077.1:0-23875 GCA_046051725.1 Pseudomonadota bacterium
CGAGGGCGCAGCCACAGCAGCGGAGGGGCCCGCCGGCGGCGGAGCCTGGGGCGCCCCCGGGGCCGGGACCGCCGCGGGCCGGCGCGCGGCCGGCCGGGGCGGACCGGCGATGACGAAGCGCCCCTCGGTGCGCTGGGCCACCGGGACCGGCTGCAGCGCGTCGATCGGCAGGTCTTCGACCAGCGCGGCGAGGTCGACCGGGCCGCTCACCGGCTCGAGCGCGCCCAGCGGCAGCTCGTCGGGCTCCGGCGGCGCGGCCGCGGGCGCCGGCGCGGTCGGCGCCGCGGGCAGATCCCAGGCAGCCCAGGGATCGGCGGGATCAAGCGGCGGAGGCGCCGCAGCGGCGGCCCCGGGGAGCTGCGCCACCGTCAGCAGGCGCCCGTCGGCCAACAGCACCCGGGCGTCCAGGCCCACGCGCCCGGATCGCACCCAGGTGATCAGCTCGCTGAGATCGGCCGCCACGACGTCGACCGCAGCGTCCGGGGAGGCACCGATGGGGCCCGGCCGCAGCACGCGCAGCGGCCCGGTCAGGGGGAGGCTCATGCCTGCATGTTCACCGCAGCGGGGGACGCGCGCAAGCCCCCCGGGGGCCACGCGGCGTGGCCGTGCTACGGATCGGGCGGCGCGCACCCCGGTGGGACGCGCCTGCGGCCCCAGCCACGGCGGGGCACGCGGGCGCCGCTCCCGGGTCCCCTGGGCCGCCGCGCGCCGCGCGCGGCCCACCCTCCACCGCGGCGGCGACCCTCGGGCGCCGACCCCGGCCCAGCTCCAGAGGACGCCGACATGGCGCAGAAGACGGTCCTGGACCTTCAAAAGATGAAGGCCGGCAGCCAACGCATCGCGATGGTCACCGCGTACGACGCGACCATGGCCCGCCTCGTCGACGCCGCCGGCGTGGACATGGTCCTGGTGGGCGACAGCCTCGGCATGGTCGTCCAGGGCGGCACGAACACCCTCGCGGTCACGCTCGACGAGATGATCTACCACGGGCGCTGCGTCGCCCGGGGTGTTCAGAATGCCCACCTGACCGTCGATCTGCCGTTCATGTCCTACCAGATCTCGCCGCAGCAGGCGCTGGCCTCGGCCGGTCGGGTCATGAAAGAGACCGGCTGCCAGTCGGTGAAGCTCGAGGGCGGCGCCCGCACCGCGCCGGCCATCCAGGCCCTGGTCGAGGCGGGGATCCCGGTCGTCGCCCACGTCGGGCTGACCCCGCAGTCGGTCCACGGCCTCGGCGGCTTCCGCGTGCAGGGCCGCGGCAAAGACGCCGCCGACCGCCTCATCGAGGACGCGCTCGCGGTGCAAGAGGCCGGCGCCTTCTGCGTGGTGCTCGAGCTGGTGCCCGCGGCGCTGGCGACCGAGCTGAGCGCGCGCCTCGCCATCCCGACCATCGGCATCGGCGCGGGCGCCGGCTGCGACGGCCAGGTGCTCGTCTGCAACGACCTGCTCGGCCTCGACAGCCGCTTTCAGCCGAAGTTCGTGCGCCGCTTCGCCGCGCTCGAGGCGCCGATCATCGGCGCGGTCCAGGCCTACGTCGAGGCGGTCCGCGACGGCAGCTTCCCCGCCGACGAGCACAGCTTCCACGACAAGCGCGGCCCCGCCGTGCTCGCCCGCGTCTACTGAGGCGCTGCCGCGCGGGCCGGCCTGGCGCGCGCGGCGCCCCTCCCCTCCCCTCCGACGAAGGTCCGCTACCGATGCGCATCCTCACCGATCCCGCCGAGGTCGCGGCCGAGGCGCGCGCGCGCCGGGCCCGCGGCCAGCGGGTGGGTTTTGTGCCCACGATGGGCTTCCTCCACGCCGGTCACTGCTCGTTGATGGACCTGTGCCGGCCCCGCTGCGACTGGCTGGTGGTCAGCATCTACGTCAACCCGCTGCAGTTCGGGCCCACCGAGGACCTCGACCGCTACCCCCGCGATCCCGAGGGTGATGCCCGACAGTGCGAAGAGCACGGCGTGGACGCCATCTTCATGCCGCCGCAGCTCTACGCGCCCGACCACAGCACCACGGTGCGCGTCGCCGACCTGCAAGACGGGCTCTGCGGGGCGGCCCGGCCCGGCCACTTTGACGGGGTGACCACGGTGGTCGCCCGCCTCTTTGGCCTCGTGCAGCCCGATGTCGCGGTGTTCGGCGAGAAGGACTACCAGCAGCTCGCGGTCATCCGGCGCATGGTGCGCGACCTCGCGATGCCGGTCGAGCTGGTCGGCGGCCCGCTGGTCCGCGACGCCGACGGCCTCGCCCTGTCGAGCCGCAACACCTACCTCTCGCCCGCCGAGCGGGCGCGGGCCCTGTCGCTGCACCGCGCGCTGCACCGGATGCGGGCCGTGGCCGCCGAGACCGATGACGTGGACGTCATCCTCGCCGAAGGGCGGGCCCTGCTCGAGGTCGACCGGCTCGACTACCTCGAGGTGCGCGACGGCGAGGACCTCCGCCTGCTGCCGCGCCTGCGGCCCTCCGCCCGCGCCTTTGTGGCCGGCCTCGTCGGCCGCACGCGCCTCATCGACAACCTCGCGCTGGTGCCCTCCGCATGACCCTGGACGACGCCCTGCTGCTCGGCGTGCTCGCCTGGCTCGCGGCGCACCACCCCCTGCTCGGCCTGCCGATCTTCGCGGGGCGCGCCGCGCCGCTGATCCTGGTCCAGGTGATCAACCTGCTCATCATCAGCGGCCTGCTGACCTGGGGCCTGCCGAGCTTGGTCGGCCAGCTCAAGGTCTTCAACTGGATCGTCGCGCTGCTGTTCGTGCTGCACACCTGGCAGAACACGGCGCGCTTCAAGGCACAGCGCGCCGCCCGCCGCGCGTCGCAAGATGAGGCCGAGGGCGCCCGCCGCCGCGCGATCGCCGCCGCGCTCGCCGCGGGTGAGGCACCCCGGGAGCCCTGAGTGCGCGCGTCCGCTGCCCTGATCACCCTGCTCGTCGGCTGTGGCGTCGACAGCGCGCCGGTCAACAAGGGGCCGTCCGGGGGCGGCGCCCCGCTCGACAGCGGCCCGACGGGCGCGGATGGCGCTGCCGATGGCGGCGCTGACGACGGCGGCGCCGACGGGGGCGGCAGCGTCGACAGCGCGGGCCGGGACAGCGCCCCGCCGATCGACACCGGCCCTCCGCCGCCGGTGGACGCGGACGGCGACGGGGCCGCCGCCGAGGTCGACTGCGATGACGCCGACCCCGCGGTGCGGCCAGACGCCGTCGAGCGCTGCGACGGGCGCGATGAGGACTGTGACGGCCTCATCGACGACGGCGTGCCCAACGACGGCGCCGGCTGCGCCGATCCCGGCCCGCCGTCGCTGCCGGCCACCGTGGGCGTGGTCCACGTCGGCGTCCGCACCGGCGTCGGGCCCAACGACGCCTCGGACGACGCGGTCACGATCTGCCTCGGGTCCGACCGCTGCACCAGCCTCAACATCGACGACTGGAACGACCGCGAGCTGGGCCGGCTCGACGTGCAGGCGCGCGAGGGCCTCGGCTGGGCCCGCGCCGCCCTGACCGGCCCCGAGCTGCGGATCAGCCCCGGCGACGACATGTGGAAGCTCGCCTGCGTCGAGGTGCGCCTGGACGGCGATCCCGTCTATTGCCGCGAGCTCGGACCGCTGGCCATGGGGGACGCGTCGGGCGAGCTCCTCCGCTGGTCGGACAGCGCGGGCTGGGCCGGCAGCAGCTGCCAGACCTGCGCCCCGGCCACGCTCACCCACGGCCCGGTGCTCGGCCCCGTGCGGCACGACGGCGCCACCTTTTGGCTGCGCACCGACGCCACGCGCCCGGTGCGCCTGCGGGTGGCCACCACCCGCGGCGGCCTCGGCGGGGCGCCCCCGGTGGCGATCCGCTACCCGCGGGCCGAGCGTGACTTCACCGAGTCCATCGAGATCTTCGGCCTGCAGCCCGAGACGCTGTACCACTACGAGCTCGAGGTCGAGGGCGCGCGCTTCGGCCCCTGGTCGTTCACCACCGCGCCCCGGCCCGACGCGGCCACCCGCCTGCGCCTCGCCTTCGGCAGCTGCGCCAAGGACGCCGATCAGCCCATCTTCGGCGTGGTCGCCGCCTGGTCCCCCGACATCTTCATGTTCCTCGGCGACAACCACTACGCCGACAGCGACGCGCTGGACGCCCACCGCCAGGTCAGCCGCGGGGCGCTCGAGCTGCCGCTGCGGGGCGCCCTGCAGACCAGCCGCTCGATCCTGTCGATGTGGGACGATCACGACTACGTCGGCAACAACACCGACGGCGCCAGCCCGGGCAAAGAGGAGGCGCAGCGGGCCTTCGCCGAGTACCAGCCCAACGGCAGCTTCGGAGATGGCGTCATCGACGCCGTCTTCTCGGCCCACCGCTATGGCCAGCTCGAGGTCTTCCTCGTCGATGGCCGCAGCCTGCGCGGCCTGGACGGCAGCCTGCTCGGGGCCGCCCAAGAGGCCTGGCTGCTCGACGCCCTCGCCGCCAGCGACGCCACCTTCAAGCTCGTCGCCAGCGGCACCCAGTGGACGACCGGGGGCAGCAGCGAGTCCTGGGGCGACTACCCCGGCACCGCCGAGGCCTTCCGCGAGCAGCTCGTGCTGCGGGGGATCGAAGGGGTGGTCTTCCTCTCGGGCGACATCCACCGCTCCGAGCTGCGGCTGCTGCCGCCCGCCGAGGGCGGCTACCCGCTGCCTGAGCTGACCAGCTCGCCGCTGGCGAACACGACCAGCGGCTGCCCGAGCGGCGGCGAGGTGGTCGGCTGCTACGACCGCAGCGCCAGCTTCATCGTGGTCGACGTCGACACGGCCGAGGCGGACCCGCTGCTCGGCGTGCAGATCATCGACGACCGCGGCGCCCCGGTGGTGGACTGGGAGCTGCGGGCCTCGGCCCTGCGCCTGCCGGCGGGCCTGCGCTGAGCGGGCGGTCGCCGCCGACCGCGCCTCAGCCCAACGCCGCCACCCGCTCCACGACCTCCATCACCTCGGCGTCGTCGAGCACCCGCGAGGTGGCCTTGGCCCGCTCGCGGATCGCCCCGACCAGCTCGGGCGTGGTCGGCAGGCCGCGCGAGCTGAGCCAGTAGAGGATGTTGCTGTCGCCGGCCATGTGGCCGATCTCGATCTGCTGGGCGCGGCCGAACCAGCGGGCGGGCACCCCGCTGTAGACCGAGTCGGCCAGCCAGTCGTGGCCCTTCTTGAGCGCCTTGATGACCGCGGCGGCGTGCACGCCGGTGCCGGTGCGGAAGGCGTCCTTGCCAAAGACCGGGTAGTTCACCGGGATCGGCCAGACGCAAGCCTGCGAGGCCAGATCGACCAGCTCGGCGAGGCGGCTGAGGTCGTTGTCGATGACGCCGAGCAGGCGCAGGTTGACCAGGAACAGGTCCAGCGGGGTGTTCCCGACCCGCTCGCCCATGCCGAGCACGGTGCCGTGCACCCGGTCGGCGCCGGCCTCGATCGCGCTGAGCGCGTTGCCGAGGCCAAAACCGCGGTCGTTGTGGCCGTGCCAGTCGACCCGGGTCTGGGTGCCCAGCGAGCGGATCAGCGTGCGGGTGTAGTGCACGAGGTTGAAGACGCCGTTGGGCGTGGCGTGGCCGACCGTGTCGCACACGCAGAGGCCGTCGGCGCCCTCTTCGATCGCCGCGGTGAACAGCCGGCGCAGCGTCTCGGGGTGGCTGCGGATGGTGTCCTCGGTCACGAAGGTGCAGGGCAGGCCGGCCTGCTTGGCCATGCGCACGCTCTCGCGGGTGCGCTGCTCGAGCACCGCCTCGTCCCAGCCCTCGGCGTACAGCCGGATCGGGCTCGTGCCCAAGAACGCCATCACCTCGATGGGGACGCCGGTCTTCTCGCTGATCTCGATGACCGGGCGGATGTCGTTGGCGTGGGTGCGGGCGGCGCACTGGGGCAGGATGGGCAGGCGCTCGTCGCGGATGAGCTCGGTCAGCACCCGCACGTCGGCCACCGCCCGCGGTCCGGCGCCGGGCAGGCCCACGTCGACGTGATCGACGCCGACCGCGGCGAGCAGGCGGACGATCTGCTTCTTGTCCTCGATGCCCGGGTCGGTGACCGAGGGGCACTGGATGCCGTCGCGCAGGGTCTCGTCGACGAACTTGACCCGGCGCAGCGGGGGCGAGACGGTGTCGCCCATGCGGTTCCAGTCGTAGACGACGTCGGCCTCGCGGGGCTCGGCGTGGGGGGCAGGCGCGGCAGCGGACATACAGACCTCCGGGCGGTCGAAGCTAGCACGCCGCCCGGGCCCGGTCCGCTGGACATGCGGGCCCGCTTGACGTCGACTTCACAGCGGAGGAGGAACGCCGCGCCCCCGCGGGGGTCCGGTCCCTCCCACCCGACCGGAGGCACCGATGTCGATCCCCCGCCCGCCCGCCGCGCCGCCGACCCTCCGCCCACCGGCCCAGCGCGACCGCGAGCGGATCGCGAAGCTGCTGGCCCTGGCGCAGGATCAGGCCGGGCAGCCGGAGGGGGAGCTGGCCGCCGAGAAGGCCCGCGCGCTGCTGCGCCGCCTCGCGCTGGACCGGGCCGATGAGGGCGGCGCCCCCGCGCCTGAGCGCGACCCCTACCTGCGGCGGGCCCGGCCGCTGGGCGCGCCCTCGCCCTGGCGGCGGCGGCTGGCCGCGGGGGTCGCCGCCCACTGCGCCTGCGTCTGCGCCTGGACCACCGCGACCGACCAGGTCGTGCTCTTCGGCCGCGAGAGCGCGCTGCAGATCTGCGACTACCTGATCGAGGTGCTGATGCGCGAGGTCGTCGAGCGCCGCGACGCGTGGAGGGCCGAGCACACCGACGCATCCGGCGCGGAGATCAACGGCTTCTGTCATTCCGCGGTGACCGCCATCGAGCACCGCCTGCGCGACAGCCGGGCCGAGGAGCGCCAGCGCTGGGCCGAGGCGAACGCCCTGGTCCGCCGCGACGCGCAGCAGCTCGAGGACTGGCTGTCCCACCAGGGCCTCGACTGGCAGCCCGCCCGGCCGGCGCCCTACGGCTTCTCGGGCGATGGCTACGCCGCCGGGCACGCCATCCCCGTGCATGGGGGCGTGGACGGCGCGCGGTGGAGGGCGGTGGGCGGCGCCTGAGCGGCGGCGGCGCGCGGGCGATCCCGTCCCCATGCGGACAGCACTTGACGTGCCAAGCCACATGCTCGAAGTTAGCTCCGCATGTCCAGCCACGAGGCCCCCATGCCGAGCCAGCGCCGCACCCTGCTCCTCCCCCTGCTGCTCGCGTCCGCGGGGATCGCCTGCAAAGCCGAAGAGGTGGCCTCCGCGCCCTCGCCGCCGAGCATCGACGCCGCGCTCGCCAACCTGCCGAGCTGCGAGCCGGTGGTCGACGACGGCCGCATCGACCTCGTCACCGGCTGCTTCGACGGCGCCATCTGCGTGGGCATGACCTACGGGCAGATGCGCGAGGCCATCGGCTACGACGCCGTCTGCGGCCGGCTCGACGAGCCCGTCGACACGGTCGAGTGCGCGTGGGACCGCCAGGTGCTCGTGCAGTTCAGCGACAAAGACGCCGATGGCGACCCCGACGATGACAGCGTCGGCGAGACCCTTCAGCTCACCAACGGCCTCGAAGCGGGCACCGCCGAGGGCCTGGGCGTCTTCGCCAGCACCTCGTGCTTCGTCGAGCTCTTCGGCGCCCCCGACAAGGTCACCTGGCAGGTGGTCCGCGGCGACTACGCCCTGGTCGAGGCCATCTGGGTCGGCTGGGGCCTGACGCTCGTCGACGACGACGGCCCCCCAGGCTCGCTCGACCCCGACGGCCGGGTCGACCACATCGAGACGGCCGGGGCGCGCTGATCGGGCGCTCGGTGGCGGGGTTAGGCGCGGCGGCGAGGTCCGACCATGCCCGTGCCCCCCTACGATCAGCTGATCTCCCCGCTCATCCTCGTGCTCGCCGCCCACGAGGCGCCGATCCAGCTCGCCGGGCTGCGCCCGCTGGTCGCGCAGCGCATGGGCCTGCAGCCCGCTGACTTGGAAGAGGTGCTGCCGAGCGGCCAGCAGACCATCTTCGACAACCGCCTCGGCTGGGCGCACGACCGCCTCAAGCGGGCCGGCTGCTCGCTGAGCGCGCGCCGGGGCTGGTGGCAGCTCACCGCCGAGGGCCGGGCGCTGGCCGCCGCGCACCCCGCGGGCCTGCCCGAGTCCGAGGTGCGGCGCCTCTCGGATCCGCCGGACGGCTCCCGACTCCGGCCGGTCGACGGGGCGACGGCCACCCCTCCTGCGTCGGCGACCTCCGCCGGCCCGGTCGCCGCGCTTCATCCTCCCGCCGAGGCGCCGCTCCAGCGCATCCGCTCCGCAGAGGCCGAGCTCCGGCGCGACCTCGCGCGAGAGCTCCTCGGGCGGGTGCGCGAGGTCGCACCTGGGCGCTTCGAGCGCATGGTGCTCGATCTGCTCCAGCGCATGGGCTACGGCCTCAGCGCCCAAGACCTGCAGCAGACGGGGCGGTCCGGCGACGGGGGCATCGACGGGATCATCAACCTCGACAAGCTCGGCCTCCAGAAGGTCTATGTCCAGGCCAAGCGTTGGCGCAGCAACGTCGGCGCACCCGAGGTCCAAGCCTTCTACGGCGCCTTGGCCTCGCACAGCGCCAACATGGGCGTGCTCATCACGACCTCGGGCTTCACGGCACAGGCGCGCGAGACCGCGGCCCGGCTGCGCGACCGGCTGGTGCTGGTCGACGGGGATCAGCTGGCGCAGCTCATGATTGACCACGGGGCTGGCGTCTCTGACGAAGAGGTGATCCGGATCCGGCGCATCGACACCGACTACTTCACCGACGACTGAGCGCGGGCCGCGCTCCTCCGCCCGCCAAGCCCGGCCTTCTTCGCCCGAGGCGCCCGTGGGTCCGCCGAGATACCCGGCGGCGAAGAGGAGTCCGCATGTCCGACCCGACCAGCCTCGTGACCCTGCCCGGCGTGTCCGCCGAGCTGCGCGGTCGCCCCGCGTTCACCCACATCCACGCGCGCCTGCGGCCCGGCGGCACGATCATCGCCGAGTCCGGCGCGATGGCCAGCATGTCGGGCAATGTCAGCAGCCGCGCCGACTTCAACGGCGGCCTCGTCAACGGTCTGCTGCTGCGCATTTTCGCCAGAGAGAGCCTGTTTGTCAACCACTTCACCGTCAAAGAGGGCGAGGGTGAGCTGGTGCTGACCCAGGCCACGCCCGGCGACATCTCGGCGGTCGAGCTGAGCGGCGACGAGCTGTGCATCACGAAGGGCAGCTTCATCGCGGCGACCCCCGGGGTGAACATCAGCGTGGCCTTCGCGGGCATCCAGAGCTGGTTCGCCGGCGAGGGCCTGTTCCGCATCCGCGCGGCGGGCCGCGGCACGGTCTGGTTCGGCGGCTACGGCAGCCTCGAGGCGCGCGAGATCGACGCTCCGCTCATCGTCGACACCGGCCACCTCGTCGCCTACACCCCCGGCCTCCAGATGGAGACCAAGCTCAGCGGCGGGCTCTTCTCGAGCCTGTTCGGCGGCGAGGGCTTCGTGCTCAAGGTCAGCGGCAAGGGCCGGGTCTACCTCCAGTCGCGCAGCATCGGTGGGCTGGCGAGCTGGATCAACAGCCACCTGTGGGGGCGCTGAGATGCACGTCGACGTCCTTGTTCGCCCCGGCAGCGCGGTGGCCCGCGTCCAGCTTGAGCTGGGCGAGACCTTCACCGCCGAGACCGGCTCGATGATCGCCATGTCCGGCGGGGTCCAGATCGAGACCTCCAGCAAGTCGCGGGGCCAGGGGGGCCTGCTCAGCGGCCTCAAGCGCATGCTCTCTGGCGAGAACTTCTTCCTCAACCACTACAAGGCGACCGCGTCGGGCCAAGAGGTCTTCCTCGCGCCCACGCTGATCGGCGACGTCGAGGCGGTCCACCTCGCGGGCCGCAAGCTGCACGTGCAGGCGGGCGGCTGGCTCGGGTCGAGCGACGGGGTCAGCCTTGAGACCAGCTACCAGGGCTTCGGCGTCGGCATGCTCGGCGGTGAGGGCTTCTTTTGGGTGACCTGCGGCGGCGGCGGCACCGTGCTGCTGGCCAGCTTTGGCGCCATCTACAAGGTCGAGGTCGACGGCGAGTACACCGTCGACACCGGCCACGTCGTCGCCTACGAAGATGGCCTGCAGCTCAAGGTGGGCAAGGCCAACCCGAGCTTGCTCGGCTCGATCTTCGGCGGTGAAGGCCTCGTCTGCCGGTTCAGCGGCAAGGGCACCCTGTGGTGCCAGAGCCACAACGCCCCGGCCTTCGGCGCGGCCATCGGCCCGCTCCTGTCCCCCCGCAAGGTTTGAGGGCGCACATGGACCAGAGCCTCCAGTTCCAGATCGAGCACCAGCCCGACTTTGCCACGCTGCGCGTGCAGCTCGCCCCCGGCCAGTCGATGCTGGCCGAGCCCTCGGCGATGGCGACCATGTCGGCCAACGTCAAGCTGGTCAGCAGCGTCAAGGGCGGCGCGATGGGCGCCCTCTCCCGCACATTTTCGGGCGAGAGCGTCGTGCTGAACACGTTCACCGCTGAGGGGGCGCCGGGCGAGGTGTGGTTCGCGCCCGGGCCGATGGGCGACCTGCGCCACGTGCGCATGAACGGCCAGAACCTCGTGCTGCAGCGCGGCGCCTTCGTCGCCAGCAGCCCGGGCGTGACCCTGGCCGCCAAGTGGCAGGGCCTCAAGGGCTTCTTCTCGGGCGAGGGCTTGGCACTCCAGGGCGCGAGCGGCGAGGGCGACCTCTTCTTTGGCACCTTCGGCGCCATCCTCGAGATCGACGTCAAGGGCGACTATGTGGTCGACACCGGCTGCTTGGTCGCCTTCGAAGACACCCTGTCCTACAAGGTCACAGCCCTGCCCAAGCCCTCGGGCGGGGTCAACCTCAAGTCCTTCCTGCTCGGCGGAGAGGGCCTGGTCTGCCGCTTCTCGGGCACCGGCCGGCTGTGGATCCAGACCCGGGGCATCGGGCCCCTGCTGCGCTGGGTCAACCCCTTCCGGCCCATGCCCAAGAAGGGCTGAGCCGGACGCCCTCCGCCCTCCCGTGCGTTCAGCCCGCGCCGCGCGCCGGCGCTCCCTCCCTCCCCCTGCCTGGAGCCTCCCATGTCCGCTGTGAACACCGCCCTGCTCGCCCTCCTCCTCGCTGACGCCCCCAAAGAGACCACCGCCTCGCCGGTCGTCATCCGCATGGCCATCGTCAACACCAGCGACGACAACCTCGTCACGGTCAACAACGTCGTCGACATCCTCAACAAGTCGGCGGCCCAGTGCGTCGGCCGCAACGCGACCAACAACCCGGCGGTCAAGGCCCGCCTGACCGGCACCAAGGACGCCGGCGGCGACGTCGCGGTCGGCTTCATCAACGTCGGCAAGGGCGACGACGACAGCGCGAAGACCTGCTTCGCCGACAAGCTCAAGGCCGCGCCGATCAAGAAGGGCGTGGCGGTCTACACCAACTACACCGTCTCGGGCGGCGTGGCCGACCCCGCCGACATGCCCAAGGACCCCAAAGAGCTGTCCATGGACAGCGAAGAGGCCAAAGAGCGCGTGAAGGACGTGCGCGAGCAGGTCCTCGCCTGCGCCAAGGGCACCCCGCCGGCCGGCGCCAAGGCCAAGGGCACCGTCCAGGCCAAGATCATCATCGCCAAGACCGGCGTGGTCCGCATGGTCGAGGTCAGCAAGTCGCAGCTCGAGTGGCCCGAGGTCGAGCGCTGCGTGGCCGACACGATCGGCGGGTTCATGTTCCCCGAGGCCAAAGAGGGCGGCGCGGTCCTCGTGGCCCCCAAGTTCGAGCTCGACGCCACCGCCAAGAAGTAGGCCCGCCGCCGGCCGGCCCGCCCCCGGGCGCGCCGCCACCGGAGCACCTCCGCCCGCCGCCCCTGCCCTGCGCAGCGGGCGGCGGCGCTGCGTCGGGCCGTCGCCCCCAACCGGGCGACAAGGCCCAAAGCAACGAGCCCGTCGGCGTTCACCGACGGGCTCTCGCAGATCAGGGGCGCGGGGCGGGCCGGGCCGCCCCGGGTCCTCAGAGCGCCTCGACCACCACCGCGATGCCCTGGCCGCCGCCGATGCAGGCCGAGCCGACGCCGTAGCGCTTGCCGGCGCGCCGCAGCGCGTAGAGCAGGTGCATGGTGATGCGGCTGCCCGAGGCGGCCAGGGGGTGGCCGACCGCCACGCCGCCCGAGTGCAGGTTGGTCTTGCTCCAGTCGAGGCCGAGCTCCTTGTCGCAGGCCAGGACCTGGGTCGAGAAGGCCTCGTTGATCTCGACCAGATCCATCTGCTCGAGGCTCAGGCCGGCGCGGGCCAAGGCGGCGCGGATGGCCGCGACCGGGCCGATGCCCATGTACTTGGGCTCGACCCCGACGCTGGCCTGGGCCAGCAGGCGGCCCAGCGGCTGCAGCCCGCGGGCGGCGGCGAAGGCCCCGCTCGCCATCACCAGGGCGCCCGCGCCGTCGTTGATGCCCGAGGCGTTGGCGGCCGTGACGGTGCCGTCCTTCTTGAAGACCGGGGGCAGCGCGGCCATCGCCTGGGCCGAGAAGCGGGCCCGGACGTTCTCGGGGCGCAGCGGCGAGAGCTGGGGGTGCTCGTCCACGCTGATGACCGTGTCGCCCTTCTTGCTCTTCTTGACGACCGGCACGATCTCATCGGCGTAGTCGCCGTTGGTGTGCGCGGCCAGCCAGCCGCTCTGGCTGCGGTAGCCGTAGGCGTCGGCCTCTTCGCGGGTGATGCCGTACTTCTCGGCGAGGTTCTCGGCCGTGATCGCCATCGCGCAGCCGGCGTAGGGATCGTAGAGCACCTCTTGGAGGTAGTCGTTCATCTGCGTGCCGCCGAGCTTGAAGCCGGCGCGGGCCCCGCGGATGGTGTGGGGCGCCTGGGTCATGTTCTCAGCGCCGCCGGCGAGCACGACCTGGGCCTCGCCGAGGCGGATGAGCTGGGCCGCCTGGGCCACGCTCTCAAAACCCGAGCCGCAGAGGCGGTTGACGGTGACGGCGGGCACCGCGGTGGGCGCGCCGACCTTCAGGCCGACGTGGCGGGCGAGGTAGATCGCGTCGGCGCTCGTCTGCATGACGTTGCCGAAGATGACGTGGTCGAGGTCAGCCCCGGTGAGGCCGGCCTGCTCGAGCGCCGCCTGGCTGGCGATCGCGCCGAGCTCGGTGGCCGACAGGTCGCTGAACACGCCGTTGAAGGTGCCAAAGGGCGTGCGCTTGCCGCTGAGGAAGACGACGTCGTCGCTGTTGAACTGGGCCATGGGGGCCTCCTGCGGGTCGGGAGGGGCCCACCCCGGCGCGGCCCGGCGGGCGGTCCGGCGGTGGGCAGGAGAGCAGCGGGCGGAGAGGGAGCGGAGCCCGGGCGCGCAGGGCCGCGGCGGAGGCGCCCGCCGCAGCGCGCGGACGCTCAGAGGCGGGCGAGCACGGCGTCGGCGACGGCGCGGGTCGACAGCACGCCGCCGAGCTCGGGGGTGACCTCGTCGGCGAGCAGGGCGCCGCGGACCGCCGCCTGGATCTGCGCCTCGAGCGCGGGCCGGCCGAGGTGGCTCAGCAGCTGGCCCGCGGTGAGGAAGGTGGCCATCGGGTTGGCGATGCCCTTGCCGGCGATGTCGGGCGCGCTGCCGTGCACCGGCTCGAACAGGCTCACCCGCCCGGGGTGGATGTTGCCCGAGCAGGCCAGACCGATGCCGCCCTGCAGGATGGCGCCCAGATCGGTGATGATGTCGCCGAACAGGTTCGAGGTGACGATCACCTCGAAGCGCTCGGGCGCCCGCACCATCTCCATCGCGAGCACGTCGACATAGAGGTGGCTGGCCTGGATCTCGGGGTACTCGGCGGCGACCGCCTTGAAGACCCGCTGCCAGAGCCCGCCGGTAAAGCGCATGGCGTTGGACTTGTCGGACATGCAGACGCGGGTCTTGCCGTGCGCCCGGGCCCAGGCGAAGGCCGCGCGGATGATGCGCTCGACGCCCTTGCGGGTGGCGATGCACAGCTCTTGGGCGACCTCATCCGCGGTGCCCTCTTTGAAGGTGCCGCCCACGCCGGTGTAGAGGTCTTCGGTGTTCTCACGGAACACCATCATGTTGACGTCTTGGGGGCCCTTGCCCTTGAGGGGGCAGCGCCGCTCATCGAGCAGCTGGATCGGCCGCTGGTTGATGAACAGGTCGAGGCGGAAGCGGCTGCCGAGCAGGATGTCTTTGGCGTGCACGTTGCTCGGCACCCGCGGGTCGCCCAAGGCGCCGAGGAAGACCGCGTCGAACTCGTCGCGCCACCGCGCGAAGACATCGTCGGGCAGCGTGACCTTGTCGCGCAGGTAGCGCTCGGCCCCGAGATCGAACCACTCGAGCTCGACGTCAGGCGCCAGGGCCTGGATCAGCCGCACGCCCTCGGCGATGACCTCTTGCCCGATGCCGTCGCCCGGGACCACCGCCACCCGGGGCGCCCGCGCCCCTGCCTGCACGTCCACCATCGCTCCCCCTCGGCCGGTCGGCCCGCCCCTCGCCGCAGGGGGCGCAGGAGGCGGGGCTATTCCGCGTCGGGGGCCCGGTCAATCGCCCCCGCGACGCTGTCACGCACCCAGCCGATGTAGGCGGGGTTCCCGTCCACCACGTTGATCACGATGAGCTCGGGCAGGGCGTAGGGGTGGATGGCCAGCGCCCGGGCCCGCAGGGCCTCGATCCGCGCCGCGGTGGTCTTGATGAAGAGCTGCACCTCGTCATCGGCGCAGACCCCGCCCTCCCACCGGTAGACGCTGCGCACGCCGGGCAGGATGTTGACGCAGGCGGCGAGCTGCTCGCCGACCAGCGTCCGGGCGATGACCTCCCCCACAGCGGCGTCGGGGGCGGTCATCAGGGCGAGCACGACAGGGGACGTGGGCTCCATCGGCACCTCCTCCCCGCCGGCTATCGCGCGGCCCCTCAGGCGACGGCCGCGGCGAGCTCGAGCGGGGGCGCGCCGATCGCCGGCTGCGCGACGGGGACCAGGGCGGCGGCCAGCACCTCGTCCATGTCATCGACCAGCACGAACTCGACCTGCTGGTGCACCGCGTCGGGCAGGTCGGCGAGGTCCTCGCCGTTGCCGCGGGGGAGGATGACGCGCTTGACGCCGTGCCGGCAGGCGGCGAGCACCTTGCTGCGGATGCCCCCGACCGGCAGCACCCGGCCCCGCAGGGTCGCCTCGCCGGTCATCGCCACGTCGGCGCGCACCGCCCGGCCCGAGAGCAGCGAGGCCAGGGCCGTGAACATGGTCACGCCAGCGCTCGGCCCGTCCTTGGGCACCGCGCCCGCCGGCACGTGGATGTGCACGTCGAGCTGCTGGGCCGCCGCCCCGTCGACGCCGAGCGCGCTGGCGTGCGACAGCACGTAGGTCAGGGCGGCGCGGGCGCTCTCCTTCATCACGTCGCCGAGCTGGCCGGTGAGCACGAGCCGCCCCGCGCCCGGCGTGGTCGCGGCCTCGACGTAGAGCACGTCGCCCCCGACCGGGGTCCAGGCGAGCCCCGTCGCGACCCCCGGCCGGTGGCTGGCCTCGGCCCGATCCGCGTCGCGGAACTTGCGCCGGCCGAGCAGCTTCGGCAGCTCGGCCTCGTCGACCCGCAAGGGTGCGTCGAGCTCGCCCTTGGCCCGCCGCACCGCCGCGGCCCGGTAGACCCGGCCGAGCGCGCGCTGCAGGCCGCGGACCCCCGCCTCGCGGGTCCAGCCGAGCACTGCCTGCTCGAGCGCGGCGTCGGTCCAGACCACGTCGGCGGGCTCCACCCCGGCGTTGCGGGCGAGCCGCGGCAGCAGGTGCTCCTTGGTGATGCGGAGCTTCTCGGTCAGCGTGTAGCCGTCGATGCTCAGCACCTCCATCCGGTCGAGCAGCGGGCCGGGCACGCGGCTGAGGTCGTTGGCGGTGGCGATGAACAGCACCTTGCTCAGATCAAAGGGCAGCTCGAGGTAGTGGTCGGTGAAGCTGTGGTTCTGCTCGGGATCGAGCAGCTCGAGCAGGGCCGCGCCCGGGTCGCCCTGCCAGCCCTGGCCGAGCTTGTCGACCTCATCGAGCAGCACGACCGGATCGGCCGACCCGGCCCGCCGCAGGCCCTCAATGACCCGGCCCGGCCGCGAGCCCACATAGGTCCGGCGGTGGCCGCGCAGCTCGGCCTCGTCGCGCACGCCGCCGAGCGCGAGGCGCACCAGCGGGCGGCCGGTCGCGGCGGCGATGGCCTCGCCGACGCTGGTCTTGCCCACGCCCGGGGGGCCCACCAGCAGCAGCACGTCGGCCCGGCCCTCGCCGGCGAGCTGGCGCACCGCGAGGTGCTCGACCACCTGGCGCTTCACGTCGGCGAGGCCGAAGTGGCTCGCGTCCAGCGCGGCCTCGAGCGCGTTGAGATCGACGTCCTTGCGGGCCTTGTGCTGGCCCCAGGGCAGCTCGGCCACCCACTCGAGCCAGTCGACGGCGACCGAGCGCTCGGGGCTGCCGTCGCGCAGGCGGCCGAGGCGGGCGAGCTCGCGGTCGACCGCCTTGCGGGCCTCGGGCGTGAGCTGGGCCTTGGCGAGCCGCTGCTCCAGCTCGGACACGCGGGTGTCGCCCTCGCCCAGCTCCTCTTGGATGGCCTTGAGCTGGCTGCGGAGGATGGCCTCCTTGTGGACCTCTTTGGTCTCGCTCTGGACCCGCTGGCGCACGGCGCGCTCGGCGTCCAGCGCCTCTTTGCGCACCCGCAGCTGGCGGAGGAGCAGCTCGGCCCGCCCGAGCGGATCACCGGTCAGCAGGACGTTGAGCTTGTCCTCCATCGGACCGGGGAGAAGCGAGGCGGTCGCGTCGACGAACAGGGCCGGCGGCAGCTGCGCGGAGAGCAGCCCCTGCACCGGCGCGGGCTCATCGAGCAGCGCGGCGATCTCGCCGAGCTCGGCCCGCAGGGCGGCGACCACGCCCTGGGCCGCGGCCAGGTCCGCCGGCCAGGGCTGCTCGACCACGGTGAAGCTGGCCTGCAAGCCGCGGCCCGACTCCTCGACCCGGTCGAGGCTCACCCGCGCGAGGCCGGCGACCACGACGAAGGGGGGCCGGCCGGCGGGCTTGCCGGCGTCGATGACCCGCGCGAGCACCGCGAGGGGCAGCAGGTCGGCGGGCACGGGGCGGTCGGCGGGCTCCCGCTGCACCGCGACGAGCAGCAGCCCGCTGAGCGGACCGCCGGCCTCGGTCGCGCGGCCCGCGGCCTCGACCGCGGCCAGGGAGCCGGGCCGGCCGACCGACAGGGGCCCGACCCCGCCGGGCAGCACCACGCCCTGGCGCAGCGGCAGCACGGGGAGGGTCAACGGCAGCCCGTCGGGGATCCGCAGGTCGACGTTGCGGAGGCTCTCAGGCTTGGTGCTCTGGGTGTCATCAGACATGGGTGGTCCTCCCGGCCGCGGCCGGACCGGCCCCGGGTCGGGGCGGCTGTGCGTGGGGCCCCCGCGCCGGGCGCGCCGACCCACCGCGCCGCGCGGGCGAGGAGGGGGCGCCCCGCGCGGGCAGGGCCATCGGCGCGCCGCTGCGGCAGGGAGCCGGCGGACGCGCGTGGACGCGATGACCCCCACCGTTGGAGGCACATCGCTGCTGTTTCCCGCACTCTCTGTGGGGTCCGCCGCTGCCCTGGGGCCAGCCGGCGCTCGACAGGGGTAGGCACGCCCCTGCGCAGGGTCAAGGGTCGGCGGGCCGACAGTGGACGATTGGCGCCCGCCAGAGCAGCGCGTGGGGATAGGCGCGGCCCATGCCCGCCGCGCCCCCTCCCCTCGTGCTGCTGCCTGCCCGCGACGAGGCCGCGCGCATCGGGCCCGTGATCGACGCGCTGCGCGTCGCTCTGCCCGGGGCCCAGGTCTGGGTCATCGACGGGGGCAGCGCCGATGGCACCGCCGCCGCCGCCGCGGCCCGGGGCGCGACGGTGCTGGCCCAGCGCGGGCGCGGCTACGCGAGCGCCGTGCACGAGGCCGTCGTGGCGGCCTGGCAGGCGCAGGCCCCCGCCGCGCTGCTGCTCGACGCCGACGGCCAGCACCCGCCCGCCGCCGCCCCGGCCCTGCTCGCCGCGCTCGACCGGGCCGACTGGGCGGTGGCCAGCCGCGCGGGGACCGCCAGCCCCGGCCCCTTGCGCCGCCGGCTCGGCAACCGCGCCCTGCAGGGCGTCGTTTTTGGCCTGACCGGGCGCCGCTTCGGCGACCTGACCAGCGGCATGCAGGCGCTCGGGCCGGCCGCCCTGCGCCTCTTCGCCCAGCGGGCCGAAGACGGCGTCGCCGACGCCAACCTGCGGGTGTTGGCCGCCCGCGCCGGCCTGCGGGTGGCCGAGCTGCCGGTGCAGATGGCCCCGCGCGGGGGCGGCCGCAGCATGCACGACGGCCTCGCCGGCCTGCAGAACCTCGGGCGCACGCTGGCGGCCTGCGCGGCGGCCGCCCGCGCCCCCCTGCCCGCATGAGCGTCGGCCAGCCCCACGATGACCTGGGGGTCGTCATCATCGCCGGCGGGGCCGGTCGGCGCCTCGCCGCGGCCCTGCCCGACCGGCCCAAGGCCCTGGCCCCGCTCGGCTCCGGCACCCTGCTCGACCACCAGCTCGCCCGGGTGGCGCCGCTGCGCCCGGCGGTGGTCTGCGTGCTCACCTGCGCCCGCCACGCCGCCGACCAGATCGGCGCCGCGCTGGCGGACCGGGCGGCGCTGCTGGTCGAGCCCGCCCCGCTGGGCACCGCCGGCGGCCTGCACCTCTTGCCCGCCGGCCCCGCCCGTTGGCTGACCATCAACGTCGATCACGTCTCTGACGTCAACCTCGTCGAGTTCGTCGCCAGCGCCCGACCGCCCTGCACCGCCCTGGTGGTCGACAAGGACGTCACCATCGACGAGGGCGTGGTCGAGCTCGGCGCCGACGGCCGCCTGCTGCGCTGGACCGAGCGCCCGCGCCTGCGGGTGACCGTGACCACCGGGCTCTACGTCTTCGCGGCGGCGGCGCTGCGGGAGCGCTGCCGCGGCCAGGCGCTCGACATGCCGGACCTGGTGCAGGAGCTCGCGCCCGACGGCGTCTTCGCGCACCACCACCGCGGCGCGTGGATCGACGCCGGCACCCCGGCGCGGCTGGCGGCGGCCGCCGCGCTGGCCGCCGGGGATCCCCCCCCTGACGGGACCTGACGAAAACTGACGGATCCGTCACCCCCGCGCTTCGTCAGGGGGGGGAGGCCGGCTCCGCGACCCACCCATCGAAGATGACACGCGCAGCGTCATCTTCGACGCCCTCACACGCGCAGCGCCACGCTTGCTGCGCTGTGGCACGGGGCCTGCATGGGGGGAGGCGCGCCCCGACGGCGCGGCGGCGGCCAGGCGGCCCCGCCTCCACCCACCCCCGGCCCACCGGCCACTGGAGACCCCATGCGCGGCATCAACCACATCTTCCTCTTCGGCATGCTCGGCCACGACGTCGAGCTGCGCACCACCCCCCAGGGCAAGTCCGTCACCGAGCTGCGCCTCGCCACCAACCGCGCCATCAAGAAGGACGAGGGCTGGGTCGAGGTCGCCGACTGGCACCGCGTCACGCTCTGGGACAAGGAGGCCGAGCTGGCGGCCAAGCTGCTCAAGAAGGGCGCCCCGGTCGGCGTCGAGGGCGAGCTGCGGACCGAGACCTGGACCGACAGCGCCGACCAGAAGCACACCAAGGTCTTCGTGCTCGGCCGGCGCCTGCACCTCTCGCCGTTCAAGCGGGCCGACGAGGCCCCCGCCGCGGGCCGCGACGACCGCGGCGAGGCGCTGCCCCGCGGCCGCAGCGAGCGGGCCCACCCGGCCTTCGCCTCGGCCCACGAGGACGACGTCGGCACCGCTGAGATCCCCTTCTAGGCGCCCAGCGGGCCGCCCCCCGCCCTGCGCGGGGGGCGCGCCCCGTCCCGGCTCAGGCCTCGGCCCCGGCGTACATGTCCTCGATCTCGGCGGCCCACAGCCGCTCGACGTTGCGGCGCTTGACCTTCATGGTCGGGGTCAGCTCGTCGCGCGCCTGCTCGAGATCGCGCGGCAGCACGGTGAAGCGGCGCACGTGCTCGACGCGGGCGAAGCGGGCGTTGACCGCGTCCACCCCCTGCTGCAGCTCGGCCCGCAGCGCGGGGTCGTGGGCCAAGGCGGCGAGGTCCACCGGACCGCTCTGCCCGCGGGCGGCGGTCCACCGGGCGGCGGCCTCGGGATCGAGGGTCAGCAGGGCGCTGAGGTAGTTGCGCCGGTCGCCGATGAGCACGGCCTGGCTGACCAGCGGCAGGTCTTTGAGGGCGGCCTCGATGTTGAGCGGCGTGATGTTCTTGCCGCCCGAGGTGATGATGATCTCTTTCTTGCGGCCGATGATGCGGAGGAAGCCGCTCTCATCGAAGCTGCCCAGGTCGCCGCTGTGCAGCCAGCCGCCCTCGAGCGCGGCGGCGGTGGCCTCGGGGTCCTTGAAGTACCCGAGGAACACGTTCTCGCCGCGCACCAGCACCTCGCCGTCCTCGCCGAGCTTGACCTCGACCCCAGGCATCGCCGGGCCCACGGTGCCAAAGCGCGTGTTGCCCGGCGGGTTGAAGGTGGTCGGCCCACAGTCCTCGGACTGGCCGTAGACCTCGTGCACCACGATGTCGAGGCCCGACAAGAAGCGCAGGACCTCGGGCGAGACCGGCGCGGCGCCGCTCACGCAGACCCGGGCCCGGCCGAGCCCGATCTTGGGCTTGACCTTGCTGAACACGAGGCGGTCGGCCAGCTTGTACTGCAGGCGCAGCGACAGGCCCAGCGGCGCGCCGCGGTTGCGCTGCGCGACGGCCGCCTGCCCGACCCCGAGCGCCCAGGCCGCCAGCTTGGCCTTGAACCCGGTCGCCTCGCCGAGGCGGGCCTGCGCGCCGGCGGCGAACTTCTCCCACACCCGCGGCACGCCGAAAAAGACGGTGGGCTGCACTTCGACGAGGTTCTCGCGCAGCTTGTCGCGGCTCTCGGCGAAGTACACGGGCCCGCCCGCGGTGATCGGGGCGTAGATGCTGAACATCTGCTCGGCAATGTGGCTGAGCGGCAGATACGACAGCACGCAGTCGCCCGAGTGCAGCGCGACCATGCTCAGCGCGATGTCTGCGGTGAACGTCAGGTTTCGGTGCGAGAGCATCACCGCCTTGGGCGGACCGGTGGTGCCCGAGGTGTAGATGAAGGTGGCGGGCTGCTCGGGGCGCAGCCCGGCGAGGCGGGCGCCGAGCGCTGCCGCCGGGGTCGCGGCCCCCTCGGCGAGGAAGGCGTCCCAAGACCGGGCCAGGGGGTGGCTGGGCACCGAGGCGCCGCGCATGAACACGACCCGCCGCAGCGTGGGCAGCTCGGCGAGCCGCTCTTCGACCTTGCGCCACTGCACGTCATCCTCGACGAGCACCACCGGCGCCTCGGCGTGGGCGATGATGTAGCTGACCTCTTCGGCGCTGCAGGTCGCGTAGATGCCAGCCGGCACGCCGCCCGCGGCCATCGCCGCGACGTCCATCAGCACCCACTCGGGCTTGTTCTCGCCGAGGATGCAGACCCGGTCGCCCGGCTGAAAACCGGTTGCGATCAGCGCCCGCGCGAGGCCGGCGACCTGCTCGCCGTACGCCGACCACGGCGCCGGGACCCAGCGCCCGTCGGTCTTCTCGAACCACGCCGGCTCGGCGCCGAGGCGCGCGGCCTGGCGAAAAAGCCGGGCGGGGATGGAGTCGGGGAGCGCGTCGAGCGAAAAACCAAAGCCGAGGGGGGCCATACACACCTCCGCGCGGACCATACCCCGAGCGCCGCGCCCGCCCGCCGCGCATGGGCGAACGAGGCGGCGAACGGCAGAGCAGGGCCCGATCAGGCCGCCGCGGTCGGTAGGCCCATGCGGCTGAGCATGTGCCCGACCCGGTCGGTGAAGCGGTGGTCCCGCAGCACGCGGTCCCGCCCGCGGGCGGCGATGGCGGCGGCCTGCGCGGGGTGGGCCAGGTAGTGCCGCGCCTTGGCGACCAGCTCGGCCTGGGTGCGCCAGGTCTCGATCTCTTGGCCGATCACGAAGCAGCGGGCGAGCCCCGGGCTGTGCTCGGCGAGCAGGAAGCCGCCGCAGGCCAGCACGTCGAAGACCCGCATGGTGATGATGTCTTGCTGGTAGATGCGGTTGATGTCGACGTGCACGCGGGCAGCGTTGTAGATCCGCGTCAGCGCGTGCTTGTGGCCGGCGAGGCCCCGCCAGACCACGCCGCGGTCGGCGACCTGCCGCCAGCCGGCGTCGCCCCAGACCTCGACGCCCAGCGGCGCGAGGGCCGCGACGTGGCTCAGCCGGCGCTCGGCGGCGACCAGCTCGCCCAGCCAGAGCGCCGGATCGACGCCGTGGTGCTCGGTGCGGGCGTAGTCGCGCAGGCCGGGCATCGCGCCGTCGAGCAGCTGGGGCAGGCGCCAGACGTCGAGGTTCTGGCGCTGGATCTGCACGAGCTGGTCGAGCAGCACGCCGGCGGCCTCGGGGGGCTTGCCTTGGCGGGCCAGCCACTGCCCGGTGAGCGCGCGGGCCGCGTCGAGGTAGCGCTGCACGTTCTGCAGCAGGCTGCCGCCGACGAAGCTGACCGCGCAGGCCCAGCCCTTCCCATCTTTGGGCACGTGCTCGGGGTCGTCGAGCTCGTCTTGGCGCAGCGGGCGGCGGTGCGGCGGCGCGGCGAGGGCCAGGTGCTCGACGTGGAGGTGGCCCCGGCTGCGGTAGGCCCGCACGTTCGCCTCTCGGTAGGTGAAGATCCAGGACAGCGGGGCCGGCCGACGGGGCGGGAGGATGTGGTCGAGGCAGGGGTCGATCTCCCAGACCAGCAGGGGAACGCCCAGCCCCTGGCAGAGATCGGTCAACAGGTTCATCGTGTTGATCCGCGCGACGAGCTTCGCGCCGGTCTGCTGGATCGCGTAGGTCAGCTCCTCCATCGGCAGGTTGACCGCCTCGATGAGCCAGGGCAGCCAGCCGTGGGCGGCGAGCGCTCCGCACAGATCGTCGACGAACAGCCCGCCCGCGCAGACGATCGCGACCCGGGCGTCGGCGGGCGCGGCGAGGGCCTCGAGCTCGCGGCCGTGCAGCAGGCGGATCAGCGGGTGCACCAGATCGACCGCCGACCGGCCCCGCTCGCGCAGCAGGTCTGGACCGAGCAAGATGCGCACATGACCGCTGAGGATGTGCTCAGCGAGGTCAATCTCTTCGAGCACCCGCCAGAGCAGGGCCGGGTCGGGCTCCCAGACCGTGAGCGGCGCCGTCCCGGCGAGCAGGGCCGGCAGCACCTCGCCGCGGCCGACCCCGAGCAGGCGCAGGGGCGCGCCGGGGGGCGCGGCCGCAGCGACCCCAAGGAGCTCGCCTTGGCGGGCGGCGCTGAGGTCGACGGTGATGAGGTTCGAGGCCCAGCGGCGCAGCAGCTGGTCGCCATGGGCGCTGAGGTGCTCGTCGCCAAAACCCCACCGCAGCCGCTTCGACACCGAGGGCTGCGCGCGGTCGAGGGCGGCCAGCGTCGCGGCGAGCCGGTCGCGCTGGGCCGGGCTGCGCCCCGTGCCCGCCGCGCCTTCCGCAGAGATCGGCGTGGTGGAGGGCAAGCTCGGCGCGTCAGACATGGCAGCTCCCGCGCGGCCAGGGGCCCGCCCGCGCGCGCCCCCCTAATGTCGAGCGGCGGCCTTGACGCCGGGTTGGGGATCGCATAAGCCGTGGGGGTCTGCGGGCGGAGCGTCGCGCGGGGTCGACCCATCGGTCCACCTCCCCCTCCATCTCGACACCACATGGGCGTGTAACTCAGCGGGAGAGTATTACCTTCACACGGTAGGAGCCACAGGTTCGAATCCTGTCACGCCCACTCTGCGCCCCCCGGCCCTGCGCCGGGGGGCGCTGTGCTTTTTCCCTCCCCCAGGGTCAGGCGGCGCCGCCCCCTCCGCCGGCCCGGCGCGACAGCGCGCAGCTCCCCCTTGGGCGCCCAGGGCCCCCCTCCGCGCGTCGCCGGGGCCCCCGGGCGGCGCTCCGCCTGCGGCGGGATCGCCGCCCGCCCGGCTCGGTCCCTGCGGGAC
>JBJONS010000078.1:0-3577 GCA_046051725.1 Pseudomonadota bacterium
TGGGGCGCGCGCCGAGACGCGGCGAGCTCGCCGGCGGCCGACCGCTTAGGCCAACGTGTCCACCGAGCACCGCGGCGCGGCGCCGCGCGCCCAGCCCGCCGAGAAGGACGGCCTGCGCGATGCCCTGCCCCACCTGCGACGCCATCGCCGCCGCCCTCGCCGGGGGCCCCCTCGCCCAGAACGACCTCGCCGTCGCTTGGCACGCGCCCGGGCCAGCCGCGGTGGGCCACGCCCTGCTCGCGCCGCGCCGGCACGTCGACCTCTTCGCCTGCGCCGCCGCCGAGCGGGCTGCGCTCTTCGATCTCGTCGCCGAGGTCAAAGCCGCGCTCGACCTGTGTGTGGCCCCGCGCAGCTACGCGCTGCACGCCGCGGGGCCCGGCTTGGGCGGGGCTGGGCCCGCGCACGCCCTGCTGCACCTCGTGCCGCGCTTCACGCCTGACTCTGTCGATGACCTGAACAGCGTGAGCTGCGCCACATTCGACGGCGACGCGCCGACCACTCCAAACCCTGCCGCCGCGAGCGACGCGGCGGGCCGCCCCGAGCCGCTGACCGACGGCGCGGCCGGCGGCGCGCTCTATGACGCGCTGGCGCCGCTGCTGCCCCGCGCGCACCAGATCGACATCCTGGCCGCCTTTGTGCAAGACAGCGGGCTGCGCTTCATCGGCCCGGCGCTGCGCGACGCGCTCGCCCGCGGCGCGCAGGTGCGGGTGCTGACCGGCGACTACCTCGACATCACCCAAGCCGACGCGCTGCACCGCCTCCTCGACTGGACCGCCGCGGCCGAGGCCGCCCGCGCCGCGGCCCAGGGCCAGCTGCTCCGGCCCGGCACCCTCTCGACCCGCGTGGTCGAGGCCCGGGCGCTGGGCGGGCGCTCCTTCCACCCCAAAGCATGGCGGATCGAGGGCCCCCGCTTTGGCGTGGGCTTCGTCGGCAGCAGCAACCTGTCCCGCTCGGCGCTCTCGGGCGGGGTGGAGTGGAACCTCCGCATCGACCGCGACCGCGACGCCCATGCCTGGGCGCGGGTCCAAGCCTCCTTCCAACGCCTGTGGGAGAGCGCGGCGGTCCTCACCGCCGACTGGGTCGAGGCCTACGCCCGGCGGGTCGCGGCCCGCCCCACCGCCGCGCCCTCCCCCGGGGAGCGCGAGGCCGAGCCTCCGCTCACCCTGCCCGCGCCCACCCCCATCCAGGTCGAGGCCCTCGCCGCGCTGCAGGCCAGCCGGGCCGAGGGGCGTCAGCGGGCCCTGGTGGTGATGGCGACCGGCCTCGGCAAGACGGTGCTCGCCGCGCTCGATCTCGCCCAGCTCTTCGACGGTGGCCGGCCGTCGGTGCTCTGGGTGGCCCACCGCCGTGAGCTGCTCGAGCAGGCCGCCGACACCCTGCGCGCCGCCTTCCCCGACGCGCGCTTCGGCTGGATGGTGGCTGGGGATCGCCCGGCCGCCGGCTGCGAGTTGCTGTTCGCCTCGGTGCAGTCCCTCTCCCGCGCCGCGCACACGATGGCACCCGACCGCTTCGACGCGGTGATCATCGACGAGGTCCACCACGCCGAGGCGCCGTCCTACCGCCGCGTCCTCGACCACTTCGCCCCCCGCTGGCTGCTCGGCCTGACCGCCACCCCCGAGCGGGCCGACGGAGGCGACGTCCCGGGCCTGTTCGACGACAACGTCGTGTTCCGCGCCGATCTGGCCCGGGGGATCGGCGAAGCCCAGCTCGTCCCCTTCGCCTACTTTGGCCTCTGCGACGCCGACACCGACTACCGGCCGGCTTGGCGGAGCGGGCGCTTCGATCTGATGGCCCTGACGCTCGCGGTCGAGACCGAGATCCGCATGGAACGGCTGTGGGAGGCATGGACCGCCCCCGACAAGGCCGGCACCCGCACCTTGGTCTTCTGCGTGTCGATCCGTCACGCGATCTTCGTGCGCGACTGGCTCGCCGCCCGGGGGGTGCGCGTCCGGCTCTGCCACGCCGGCCCCGGCGCCGACGACCGCACCCTGGCCTTGCGCGACCTCGAGAACGGCGCAATCGACGCCATCTGCAGCGTCGATCTGTTCAACGAGGGCGTGGACTGCAAGCCCATCGACCGCGTGGTGATGCTGCGGCCCACCGAGTCTCCGGTGCTGTTCTTGCAGCAGCTCGGCCGCGGCCTGCGCCGCGCCCCCGACAAGCCCCGCCTCGTGGTCATCGACTTCGTCGGCAACCACGCCATCTTCCTCGACCGGCTGCGGACCCTGCTCGCGCTCGGCGACGGAGAGGTCGGGCTGCGCAGCTTCCTCACGTCGGGCGAGGCGGCGATGCCGCCCGGCTGTACGCTGCACTACGAGCTCGAGGCCATCGATCTGCTCAAGCGGCTGCTGCCCGCGCGCGAGGGCAAACGAAGCAGCGCCACCGACGCCCTGATCGGCGCCTACCGTGAGCTCGCCGCCGCGCGGGGCCGCCGCCCCACCGCCGGTGAGCTGGTGCGGCTGGGCCACAGCCTGGCCGCCCTCCCCGCCGGGTCGGGCGGGTGGTTCGGCTTCGTCGCCGCAGAGGGCGGGCTCGACCCGACCGAAGCGCAGGTCGTCGCGGCGGCGGGCGCCTTTTTGCAGGCGGTCGAGGCTGCGCCGAGCGCGCCCTGCTTCCACCTCGTGCTGATCGAGGCCCTGGTCGAGCTCGACGGGCTGCGCGCGGGCGCCCCCCTCGGCTTGATCGCGGCCCGGGCGCTGCGCTTTATCCAGCGGAGCCCCGAGCTGCGCGCCGATCTCGAGCTGATCCCCGGGCTGGAGGGCAGCGCGGGCCGGGCCGCACCGGCCTCCACCGACGCCGCCGTTGAGGCCCACCTGCGCCGCTTCCCCGTCGCCGCTTGGTGCGCCGGCCCCCACCTGCGTCTGGACGGTGACCGTTTGGTGCCCACCTTCTCCGCGGTGGACGTACCGACCCTCCACGACCTGACCCGTGAGCTCATCGACGCGCGCCTCGCCCTGCGCCGGGCGCGCCGCTTCTCGGGCGGGGCGCCGTTCTCGGCCACCGTGGACTGGGGGCCCGCGGGTCCGGTGCTCCGGCGCAGCCCCGCGCGCCCGGCGGCGCGCTGGCCGTCCGGCTCCGTGGACGCCCGCCTCCCCGACGGCGCAGCTTGGCGCTTCCTCTTCGAGGATGACGTGGTGCGGGGCGCTCACCCCGTCGGCCGCGGCCAAGACGCGCTGCCGGCGCTGCTGCGCGGCTGGTTCAGCCCTGCAGGACCAGAGGCCACAGGCGAGGCGCTGGTGCGCTTCCGGCCCAGCCCCGACGGCTGGTGGGTCGAGCCCAGCGCGGCCCCGGCGGCGCCGGCCACCGCGCGCGTGCGCCTGCCGGCCTTCCCGACCCTTCGGGCCGCCGCGGGCTGGAATGGACTCCCTGACGCCGATCTCGAAGCCGACACCGTGCTGCTGCCCGGGCCCACCGCCGCCGGGCACTTCGCCCTGCGGGTGGCGGGCCCGTCGATGGACGGCGGCACGGCCCCCCTGCGGGACGGCGACTGGGCGGTGCTCGCGCCGACGCCGGGCCTCGGCCTCGGCGCGCTCGACGGACAGGTCGCGCTGGTCGCGGTCGGCGCGCCCGGCGAGGA
>JBJONS010000079.1:0-4530 GCA_046051725.1 Pseudomonadota bacterium
GCGCGCAGGCGAGCGCCCCCGGGCCGGCCCTCCGCGCACCGCAGCGCACATGGACCTGCTGCAGGTCGTTTAGGACGGCTCTCCGCCCGGCAGCCACAGGCCACGGGCGCGCAGGGCGCCGGGCAGCAGCGTGAAGCGCGCCGGGAGCTGCCCGGGCGACTCGCCGTCGAGGTCGACGAAGACCGGCGCCTCGTCGCAGGGCTGCGCCTCGACCCCCTGCACCGCGGCGCGCCGCAGGCCCGGCCACTTCGCCAGCCCGCCGTCGTAGAGCATCGAGGACCGCAGCACCTGGGTCAGGGCCGGGTCGGGCGGCAGCACCGAGAGGTCGAGCAGGCCGTCGTCAAGCGCCCCGCCCTTGCCGACCCACATGCCGCCGCCGCAGTAGGCGCCGTTCGCCACAAAAGCCGAGAGCAGCGGACCTTCCCAGCTGCCCTCGCCGGCCGGGCCGCGCAGGTGCAGGCGCACCCGGGGCGGGCTGTAGCGGAAGGCCGTGCTGAGCGCCGCGCCAAAGAAGGTGGCCGCGCCGCCGAGGCGCTTGCTCGAGGCGTTGGCCTTGCGCACCACCTCGCCGTTCGCGCCAAAGCCCGCCACGTTGATGAAGGGCTCGAGGTGCCCCATCGGCGGGCCGCCCGGTCGGGTGACCGCGGCGAGGCCGACGTCGATCGGGCGCGCCGGGCCGCGCAGGGCCAGGGCCACCGCCTCGTCGAGCGCGTCGGGGGTCTTGAGGCTGCGCTGCAGGTCGCTGCCGGTGCCGAAGGGGATCAGCGCCAGCGCGGGCAAGCCCTCGGCCCGCGCGCCCCCGGGCAGCAGCCCGCAGACCACCTCGTGGCAGGTGCCGTCGCCGCCGGCGGCCGCGACCACCTCGGCGCCGGCGAGGGCGGCGGCCCGGGCCAGGGCGGCGGCGTGGCCGGGCCCCTCGGTGATCTTCAGCTCCCAGGCCGAGGACTGTCGGTCGAGCGCGCGCTTGAGGGCGTCGAGCTGCAGCAGCGCCCGCCCCGCGCCCGCCCGCGGGTTGAGGACCACGGTGAGGCGGGCCGCGCTGCGGGCCGGTGCGGACATGGGGGCTCCTCGGGCGGGGACGGGCGGGGGCCGCGGCTATCCGGCCGCCGCCGGCCCTGGCGAGGGCCGCTGCGCCTCGAGCAGCAAGCTCACCGGATCATCGATCTGGGCGCCGTGCTGGCGCAGCCACGCCCCGCAGCGGCTGTCGGCGCAGACCGCGCCAGGCGGGGTGCGGGCGGCCGCGCCGGCGCCCACCTCGGCGGCCAGCGCGGGGTGCTCGGCCCGCAGCAGCGACCGCCCGCCGCAGCAGGCCAGGGCCAGCGGCGCCTCGGGGCCCGGCGACTGGGGGCCCCCGCAGGTCTTGACCCGGGGCCGGTCGGCCGGCAGGGCGGGCACCAGCTCGACGAGGTGCACCACGGTGAGCTCGGCGGCGCGGGCGACGGCCAAGCTCTCGTGGTCGGCCACCACCAAGGTGCGCCCGGCGAGGCGGTCGCGCAGCGCCCGGGCCCAGGGCCCAAAGCGGGCCGGCTCGCCCAAAAGCACGGCGCCGAGGCTGTCCTCGGTGCGAAAGCGGGCGACCGGGCGCCCGAGGTGGGCGGCCAGCGCCTCGGCCCAGCGCCGGCCGTCGGCCTCGACCGCGACCAGCTCGCCGCCGCCCTCGATGCGGCCGGGCGCCGCCTGCTCGGGCAGGCCGCCGATCTCGGCCCGGGCCTGGGCCAGCAGCTCGGGCACCGGCCGGTGGAGCTTGCAAAATGACGTGCAGGCGCCGCAGCTGACGCAGAGGCTGGCCAAAGAGAAGGCCGAGGCGCCGCTGGCCCGGCCCTGGGTCCAGGCCCAGACCCCGGTCATCATCGCGGTGGGGGTCGCGGCCTCGCGGCCGCTGCCGACCGCGACCGGGCAGACGTGCCGGCAGAGGCGCGGGCAGAAGACGCAGCTCAGCAGCTCGGCGCTGTCCATGCTCCCTCCAGGGCTTCGGGCGGCTCGGGCGCGAGCCAAGGCGGGCGCAGGCCCGCGGCGGGCAGGTGCGGGGCGCAGGCGTCCGCGGGCGCGCGGGGCGGCAACTCCTCGACCGCCGCCGCAGACCCCAGCGCCGCGGCGCGGGCGCGGGCGGCGGGCCCGGCGAAGATCCACCGCTCGCCGAGCACCGCCTGCGGGCGCAGATCATCGGGGTGCAGCTCGCCGCGCAGGGGCGAGGCGACCAGGGGCGCGGGCAGGGCCCGGGGCTGGCCGCGGGAGGGGAAGCGCGGCTCGACCGCGTAGAGGGGCGCCGACAAGGGGAGCACGGGCAGCTCGACCCAGTCGAGGGTAGCGCCCAGCGCGTCACCTTCGGCGATGAGCCGCAGGCGCAGGTCGGGGCCCGCGGCGCTGCGGGGCGCCCGGCCGAGCACCACCTCGCGGCGCGCTCCGGCGGCGTCGGTGAACGAGAAGGCCGCGCTGTAGAGCATCATCACGTGCCGCAGGCCGAGGCAGGGCCGCGCCGCCGCCAGCCAGGGCAGCAGCGGGCGGTCGGGCCGCCAGGCGAGGCGCCAGCCCATGCGGGCCAGCTCGGCCTCGATCTCGGCCGGCTCGGCCCGCGGGTCGACCTTGGCGAGCCGGTCGATGACCCCGAGCTCGACCACCGGGCCGGGCAGCGCGCGCGGAGGGGGCGCCGGCCCGCGGGGGACCGCCAGCTCTGCCCCCAAGGGGAAGGGGCAGCCTGGGTTTTGGCGCCCGGCCGGGTCGAGGTCGCGCCGCAGAGCCGCCCAGCCGACCAGGGCCGGCCCGAGCTCGTCGGCGGCGGCCGCGGCCTTGAGCCGACCCACCCCGTGGTGGTGCGAGACGGTGCCTCCGGCGGCGAGGGCCGCTTGGGTGCCCGCCTCCCAAGTGCGGTCGTACACGTCCTCATCCCCCGCCGCGGCGAAGGAGAAGTAGATGCTGCAGCCCTCGGGGTAGGCGTGGCTCATGTGGGCCATGACCACCGCCGTCCGCCCGATGGCCTCGCGCACGTCGCGGTACAGCCGGGGCAGATCCGACCAGCGCGCGGCGACCTCCATGGTGTCGGCCCAAGCTCCCCCGGCGAAGATGGGCGCCATCTTGTAGCTGACGTCGTGCCGGTGGGCGTACCAGTGCTCGCCGGGCCCCGGGCCGAGATCGCGGCCCCGCTGGCCCAGCCGCTCGATCGCCAGCGGCAGGGTCGCGCCGCGCTCGGCCTCGCTGCCCTCAAAACCGATGATCAGCAGCACGCCTTGGCCGAGGCCGTCGGCCAGCCGGTTGAGCAGCTTGGGCAGCGAGAGCGGCAGCTCGAGCAGGCGGCTGCGCAGGGCCGGCACGCCCTCGACCGCGCTGCGCAGCCGCTTGAGCACCGGGCGCTCTTTGCTCTTCTTGCCGGTGCGGCCGCCGATGCGGGTGTCGAGGGGGTCGTAGAGGCGCAGGACGCTGGGCCAGAGGCCATCCTGGAGCAGCGCGCGCATGGTCGCCCAGGCGTCCTCGAGCGTCGGGAAGACGTAGCCGCGCAGCCAGCGCTCGGCGGGCAGCGGCGCGATCCGCACGAGCAGGTCGGTGAAGACGCCGAGCGAGCCCTCGGCGCCGAGCAGCTCGGGCAGCCGATCGGGCGCTCCCGCCGGGGCCCAGAGGCCGGCGGTCAGCGGCCCGGCGGGGGTGGCCATGGCCGCGCCGACGCAGATGTCGGCGAAGACGCCGTAGCGGGACGAGAACTGGCCGGCGCTGCGGGCCGCCGCCCAGCCGCCGACCGTCGAGCAGGCGATCGAGCTCGGGCTGTGGCCGGTGGTCCAGCCGGCCAAGGCGAGCTGGTCTTCGAGCAATTGCCCGAGGCAGCCGGCCTCGACGTGGGCGAGGCGCCGCACCGGGTCGATCGACACCACCCGGTCGAGCTTCTTGAGATCGATGACCAGCGCGCCCTCGTGGCCGCGGGCGCCGCCGCAGACCCCCGAGCCGGCGCCGTAGGGCACGACCGGCAGGCCGTCGTCGACCGCCGCCGTGATCAGCGCCTGGACCTGGCTCCGGTCCCGCGGCCAGGCCACCGCCCGGGGCGCGGGCGGCAGGGCCCCGGCGCGCATCCGCAGGGTGTCGCGGGGCCACAGGTCGCGGCGGGCAGCGTCCAGATCACGCTGCTCGACGCTGATCAGCACGCCAGCGCGCTGCAGGGCCGCCAGGGCGGGCGGCAGCGGGGCGCCGGTCGGGCTCGCGCCGGGCAGGGGGGCACCGGTCAGGGGGGCGCCGGTCATGGGGGCTCCGGGCGGGCGGGCGCGCAGTGTAGCCGGCCGGGGCGGCCGGGTCTGCGGGGACTCAGCCGCCCGGCGCCGGGCAGGGCGCGCCGCCGGCCCGGGCGGCCTGGCCCCAGCGCAGACCCGCCTCGACCGCCGGCCGGGCCGCTGGGGGGCTCCGCCGGACCGCCGCGTCGACCGCGCCGGCCGCCACCGGCTCGAGCGCCGCGAGGCCGACCCCGACGCCAAAGTGGAAGTCCGGCCCCGCGCCCGTGAGGCGCGCGGGCAGGTCATGCGCCGGCTGCGGGGGGCGCCCGGGCTCGCCCAG
>JBJONS010000080.1:0-5765 GCA_046051725.1 Pseudomonadota bacterium
GCTCACCAGCACCACCGCGCCGGAGGCGCCCAGCGCGGCGGCGCGCTCGACCGCCGCGGCCTCATCGTCCAGCGCCGGGCCCAGGGCCGCCGGCAGGGCGGCGGGGCGCAGCTGCAGGCGCCGCAGCAGGCGCTCGGCCCCGCGGCCGCCGTCGGCCACGATCAGCGCGCGGGCGCCATCCCCGCGCGGAGCGGGTCGGGCGCGCAGCAGCAGCTCGAGCTGCAGCCGCAGGGCCGCGGGCAGGCGCTCGCGGGCGCGCGGGTCGGCCAGCAGGGCCTCTCCGTCGAGCGAGGGGGCGGCCGGGTCCGCCGACGCGCCGCAGGCGCTGCAGAAGCGGGCGCCGGGGCGGAGCGGGGCGCCGCAGGTGGCGCAAGCAAGGGCGGAGCTCATGGGCACCTCAGCGGAGGGGCGCGCCGCAGGCGGCGCAGAAGCGGTCGACGGGGCTGGTCGGGGCCCCGCAGGCGGGGCAGGCCGGCGCGGGGGCGGCGGCGGGCTCCTCTTCGGGGGCGTCGGCGAGGATGGCCGCGTAGTGGCCCTCGTCGACCCAGCGCTGCAGCTCGTGGGCCCGCACCACCACCCAGGGGTGGCTGCGGCCGGCCGTGCTGAGCAGGTAGAACAGCCGCGAGGACAGCTCGTCGAGCTGGCCCTCCAGCGCGTCATGCTGGGCGAGGAAGGCCCGCGGGTTGGCCGACTGCACGAGCCCGCCCGGCAGGCCCGCCAGCCGCATCATCATGCGCAGGGCGACGTCGGGGTCTTGGCAGCAGAGCAGGCCGGCCCGGTCGCAGCTGAGCTCGGCCTTGCGCATCCACTCGAACAGCGCGAGGTCGACCCCCCGGGTCAGCAGCGGACCGACCACCGGGATGCTGCCGATCACCGAGCCGGGGATCTTCAGCAGGGTCGCGACCATCATGTAGAGCATGTGCTGGTGCAGGATGTGCCCGAGCTCGTGCCCGATGATGAACTCGAGCTCGGGCTCGCTGAGCCCGCTGACCGCGCCCTCGTGCAGCACGACGAAGGGCTGCTCGACGCCGGCGGTCCAGGCGTTGAGCGGGCCGGGCGCCACGTAGAGCGGGGGCACCGGGTCGACCCCCAAGCGGCGGGCGCAGCGCTGGTGGATGGCGAAGAGCCGCGGCAGCTGATCGGGCCCGACCCGCAGCCGGCTGGCGTTGTTCTCGAGGCGGAAGAAGCGCTCGGGCACCCCCTCGCTCAGGCGGCGGGCGACCTCTTCAAAGGCGACCGAGCGGCCGAGGGCGGCGGTGGCGGCGGCGTCGAGGGGGTGGCGGTAGCGCTTGGGCGAGATCGCCCCCGCCCTGCGGCGCGGCGGCGGCGCGGCGCCGGCCAAGGGGCCGCCCAGGCCGTCGATCACGCCGTCGAGCCAGGCCGGCGGGCGCAGCAGCTCGTGCAGGGCCGCGGCGAGGATCGGCCCGGCGGGCAGGGGCCGCTGGCCCAGCGCCACGCTGAGGTGCAGCTGCAGGCCGAGCAGCTCGCCCGGCGTCGCGCCCAGCGCCGCCGCGACCGCCGCGCTGGCGTGGGCGGCGGGGCCGCCGAGGCGCAGCCCGAGCAGCGCGGCCCGGGCGCGCAGGGCCCGGCGGGCGGCGATCGGCCCGGCGGCGCGGTCGAGGGCGGCGAGGGGCAGCGCGGCGAGGTCGAGGGGCGCCGACAGCGCCGCGATGAGCCGCAGCTCGTCATTCGTGCCCAGCGCCGGCAGGGAGGGATCGGTCAGCGCCGCCCGGGCCGTGGGGCTGAGCGGCCCGCCCGCCGCGAGGATCACCGCGGCGAGCACGCGGTCTTCGACTGGACCCCAGGCGGGGGCGGCGGGCGGCGGAGCAGCGGTCATCGGGCCTCCAGGGCGGCGGCCGCCCTACGCCGCCGCCGCGGCTTGATTGCCGATTGCGAGGGGGCCCGCGTCCGGTGAGACAGGGGAGCGCGCGGGCCCCTCCGCCCGCGCCGAGGGGCGGGGATGCAGCGCGCGAGCGGCACCGCGGGAGAGCGCGCCGACCGGGTCGGCGGCGCCATCCCGCTCGAAGAGGTCGGGCCCGAAGAGCGCCTGCCCCCCGCCGCGCGCGCCTGGCTCGACCCCCGCCAGCCGCTGCCCGACGGCGTCTTGCTGCTGCCCCTCCGCCCCGCCGGCCCGCTCTTTGGGCCGCTGGCCGCCGGGCTGCTGCTCGGGGTGGGCGCCGGCGCCCTGGGCGCGCTGCTCAGCCGCGAGCTGCAGCAGGGCCGGATCGCCGGCGCGCTGACCGGGGCCATCCTCGTGGCGCTGCTCGTGATCGCCGCCTTCGCCTTCGCCCGGCGCGGCCTGCGCGGTCTCAGCGCGCGCCTCGGCGGGGGCCGGCGCGCCCGCCACGGCCTGCTGCTCGGCGCGCTGGGCGGCGAGCCGGTGCTGGTGGCCCGCCTGCGGCAGGGCGAGGCGGTGCTGCTGCGGCGGGCGCGCCTGATCGACGTGGTGGTCGAGCAACCCCGCGGGGCCAAGGCGCCGCTCATCGGCCTGCGCTTCGGCCCCGACGCCGCCGACGCGCGCACCCTGCTGCTCGAGGGGGTGCCTGAGGGCGGCCTCGACGCGGCCCTCGCCACCCTGCGCGCCTGGTCGGCGCGCACCGCGGTCGGCTGAGGCAGCGCGGGGGTCCGGCCCCCGCACCCGGCCTGGGGCAGCCGTTCACGCCGCCGTCCACGACCGTGGGGCCGGCGTGACGCCCGGACGCTGTGCGGGCGACGCGCAGGTGGCATGATGCGGTCCCCTGCCTCCCTCCCCCCTGCGGCCGCCGCGCGCCGCGCCGGAGCTCTCCATGCGCACTCCCCAGGCTGTCCTCCTCCTCTTGGGCTTCAGCGCCCTCCTCACCGCCTGCGAGCCGACCCCGAAGGGCGGCGAGGGCCAGACCGACACCGGGGGCGTCACCGGCGATGACGGCGCAGACGGGGCCGACGGCGCAGACGGGGCCGACGGCGGCGTGACCGACGCCGACGAGGACGGCAGCCCCGCCGACGTCGACTGCGACGACAGCGACCCCAACGTCAACCCCGACGCCGACGAGGTCTGCGACGGCGTCGACAACGACTGCGACAGCTTGGTCGACAGCGATGACGACAGCACCGTCGACACCCGCACCGTCTGGGTCGACGGCGACGGCGACGGCGTGGGCCTCGACGGCACCGAGCTGACCGCCTGCCCCGGCGACGGCCTGGTCGAGGTCGGCGGTGACTGCGACGACGGCGACGCCAACGTGGCGCCCGGCGCCGACGAGCTCTGCGATGGGGTCGACAACGACTGCGACCTGCTGGTCGACGACGCCGACGACGGCGTGATGGGCGACGTCGAGGCCTACTCCGACGCCGACCTCGACGGTTTTGGCGACGACGCCAGCCTGCGCATGGTCTGCGCGCTGGCCGATGGCTGGGTGGCCAGCGGCGGCGACTGCGACGACGCCGACGACTTCGTCTTCCCCGGCGCGCCCGAGCGCTGCGATGATGTCGACGCTGACTGCGACGGCGACATCGACGATCCCGACAGCTTCGGCAAGTTCACCTACTACGCCGACACCGACCTCGACGGCTTCGGCGACGCCGCGGTGACCGCCGAGGGCTGCGTCGCCCCGGCCGGCTTCGTCGCGAGCGGCGACGACTGCAACGACGGCGACGTGGCGATCAACCCCGGCGCCACCGACGTCTGCGACGACAGCGTCGACAACAACTGCAACGCGCTGGTCGACTGCCTCGACAGCGACTGCGCCGGCGACGCCAGCTGCCCCTTCGCCTGCGCCGACACGGTGCTCGCCGGCACCACCGGCACCTCGATCGCGACCGGCACGACGGTCTCGGGCGCGCCGAGCGAATTCAGCAACACCTGCTACACGGCGGGCTCGGGGGCGGCGCCCGACGTGGCCCTCTACTGGACCGCGCCGGCCGACGGCTGCTACACCCTCAGCACCGACGGCTCGAGCTTCGACACGATGCTGGCGGTCTATAGCGACTGCGCGGGCACCCAGGTCGACTGCGACGACGACGACGGCCCGGGCTCCCTGTCGCTCATCACCGGCAGCGTCGAGGGCGGCACCGAGCTGCTGCTCGTGGTCGACGGCTACAGCAGCAGCGCGGTGGGCGACTGGGTGCTGAACATCACCAGCACCGGTTTTGCGGCCTGCGAAGAGGTCGACTGCGCCGACGGCGCCGATGACGACGGCACCGGCGACGTCGACTGCGACGACGCCAACTGCGCCGTCGCGCCCAACTGCTACGAGTCGGACTGCACCGACGGCGTCGACCAAGACGGCGACGGCCTGTTCGACTGCGACGACGACGACTGCAGCGCCGACGCCTACTGCTTCACCTACTGCGCCGAGGGTGACCTCGGCACGGCCACCGGCGAGGGCCTCGACACCGCCGACAACGCCGGCGCCGGCGACTTCACCCCGACCAGCGCCGCGTGCGGCAGCAGCGTCTCGGCCGGCGAGGACGTGCAGTTCGCCTGGGAGGCCCCCTACGAGGGCTGCTTCGCCTTCACCACCGAGGGCTCTGACTTCGACACGGTGCTGCGCCTCTACGACACCTGCATCGGCGAAGAGCTCGACTGCGGCGACGACACCGCCTCGGGCGCCTGGTCGTCGGTCGCCGACGTCGCGCTGGGCCTGGGCGAGAGCGTCATCCTCTCGGTCGACGGCTACGGGGCCCTCGACACCGGCACGGCCACGGTCAACATCTACGACACCACGGTGACCGCCGATGCGACCCTGGCCGGCACGAGCTGGGCCGCCACCTTCGACAGCATGCTGCACGGCGACACCACCGACGTGGCGGCGAGCTGCGGCGAAACCGACGGCTACGACTACATCCTCGAGTACACCGCCACCGCCACCGGCACGTTCACCCTCGACACCATCGGGTCGGCCTTCGACACGACGCTGGCGGTGCTCAGCGCCGACACCTGCTCGGAAGAGCTGGGCTGCAACGACGACGGCGCGGGCAGCGGCCTCAGCTCGCTCACGATCGACCTGGTCAGCGGCACCACCTACTACATCCGGGTGGCCGGCTACAGCGCCGCCGACAGCGGCGCGCTGGTCGTCAACGTCACCGAGGGCGAGACCACCTGCGCCGACGTCGACCTCGACGCGGCGGCGGCCGGGGTGCTGGCCACCGGCACCACGGTCGGGGCGGGCAACGACTACCTGCACACCAGCGGCTGCGGCACGAGCTCGTACAGCGCGCCCGACCTGTCCTATGACTGGGTGGCGCCGGCCACCGGCTGCTGGAGCTTCGACACCTTCGGGTCGAGCTTCGACACCGTGCTCCGCGTGTGGAGCGGCTGCGGCGGCGCGCTGGTCTCCTGCGACGACGACACCTACGACGTGGGCACCGGGTCCTCCACCCGCTCCCAGGTCTCTGACCTGTCGGTGCGCGAGGGTGACGACCTGCTGCTCATCGTCGACGGCTACTTCGCCACCGGCGGCGCCTTCGCCCTCAACGCGAGCATGACCCTGCCCGGCCGGACCTGCGCCGGCGCCGAGGCCGACTGCGACGACGGCCTCGACAACGACAGCGACAGCCTCGTCGACTGCGCCGACAGCAGCTGCGCCGGCCTGGACGGCTGCCCCTAAGCCCGGCCGGGCGGGCTGACCGACGGCCTGCTCCACGCCCCACGCCCAGGAGGCCCCGCGAGGGTGCCCTCCTGGGCGTTGTCGTTGCGGACGCAGACCCGCGGCGCGGCCACCGCGCCACCCGGCCCAGAGGGGCGCCTGCGGGCCCCCTGCGCGCGCGCCCGCGGGGCCGGGCGG
>JBJONS010000081.1:0-10160 GCA_046051725.1 Pseudomonadota bacterium
GGGTCACCCGGCAGGCCACCCTGGACCGGCAGCAGCTGCACCCGCGGCGAGGTGTTGGGCGGCAGCGGCAGCTCGACCTCGCCGGCCTTGGCGCAGTCCAGCGCGCGCTGGGTGACCGAGGCGAGGCCCGGCGGAACCGTGACCTCGACCTTGGCCCTGCCCTTGGGATCAGCGGTCACCGGGCCATACTCGCGGTCGCCGGCCCGCACCAGCACCTTGCAGCCCGGGCCCGAGCGCGTGTCGAGGACCACCTTTGCGGTGACCGGCACCGCGAGCTGGCCATAGGTGCGCCCGGGGCTGCGCCGGTCGACGACGCCGATGAGCGCGGTGTGCGGCTGCCCCTTGGCCGGCGGCAGATAGAGCGCGAGGTAGCGCCCGTCGCCCATCGGCGTGATGTTCTTGACCTCGCCCGAGTTGCTGGCGAAGGCGAGGTCGGCCCCCTCGCGGCTGGCCACCGCCCCGCCCTTGAGCCGCAGGCTGATGTTGGCCTGCGGGTCGCGCCCGAGCACCAGCGCGGCCGGATCGACGCCCAGCTCGACCTGCTGGTCGAGGGGAGGGGTGATCGGCATGCTCCAGATGCGGTCGATCTTGGACTTGTCGGGCAGCTTGCCCTTGAGCCGCAGCTCGACCGGCGTCTCGGCCTGCACCGCCGGCGGGGTGTAGCGGAAGCGGTAGACCCCCGGCTGGGGCTCGCTGAGCGCCCCCACGTCACCGGTCGTGGCCTTGATCTCGCCGACGAGGCCCGTCATCGGGCTGCCATCCTTCGCGAGCAGCAGCACGTGGAGGTCGAGCGGGCTGAGCCCGTCACCGAGCAGCTCGCCCACCGGCAGCAGCTCGACCACCGGGGCGGAGAACCCGACGCCGATGTCTTGGGCCGCGCCGGGGCGGGCGGAGCCAATCCAGAGGAGCGCGGCGAGGGCGGGCCCGAGGCGGCGGGCCGGAGAGGCGGTGGACATGCGGGCTCCGGGGGCGGGCGACCCGCATATCTGGCGGAGGCGCGCGGGCGCGCGCGGACCTGCCCGCGACCCCCGCGCCGCAGATCGGCCGGCACCCCTGCCTCACCTTCGGGCCACTTCGGCGAACCCGACGTCCATCACGGCACTCTCACGCAGCTCGCCACCCTGGCACGCGCCTTGCTTCTCCCCGGTCGTCCGCACGGACAGCCCCCGCACCGCCGCGCAGCCGGCCCCGAGGTCCCCCATGAGCCGCTCCTTCGCCGCCCTCTCTGCCTTCGCCCTCGCCCTCGCCGCCTGCGACACCAAGGACAGCGCCGACAGCGGCGAGCCCCTCGCCTGCACCCAGATCGCCGTGACCAGCGTCAACCTCACGGTGCTCGACGCGGCGGGCGCCCCGCTCGCCGCCGCCCCGGCCGGCTTCTTCGCCCGGTTCTCGATCGACGGCGGCGCCGCCCAGCCCTGCGACTCCTGGTCGACCGCCGACTCCTTCGCCTGCGGGATCGAGCAGGAGGGGCGCTTCCTCGTCCAGATCGGCGTCGATGAGGTCGTTCACGACGAGGCCGAGGTGGTGGTCGAGGCGGACGAGTGCCACGTCATCGGCGAGGCCGTCGAGCTGCAGCTCGACGCGTGATCCCGGCCGACATCGGTTCGGCTCGAACGCGCACCGGGCGAGGTGCCGCACCCCAACCGTGAAGGCCGAGGCCTTCGCGGCGACACCGTCATCGACTACCAGAGCAGCGGGCCGCGCCGGGTCCTGGGGGGTTTCCAAAGGGGGGCCATTGCGGGCTGGCGCGCGGCGCTGCCATGCGCCGCGCGAAGCCTGCCCGCCGGCCCCCCTTGGCGGGGGATCCAAGGGGCCCCGCGGGCCCCTTGGCCGGGGGCCTGGGGGCCGGCGGCCCCCGGCATCCGGGGCGAAACAGGCAGTTGACAGCGCGAACATCATCGCAAACTCGATGAGGCCAGGTGCCGCGAGCGCGAGCGGCGTCAAGCGAAGCCGGTATCGGCACGCCGCCGCGACGGACCTGTTCCCCGTGGAACACGGGCACGGACCAGCGGCGCCGCGCACCGCCTCGTGGCGGCAGGGCGACCGGAGGGCGGGCCCGCGGCGAGCGCCGAACGGAGCGAGCTCGAGAAGAGCAGTCGGCCACGCCGGACCTGTTCCCCGTGGCACACGGGACAGGAGCAGCGGCGCCGGGCCCCGCCTCGCGGCGGCAGGCCGACCGGAGGGCGGGCCCCCGGGCCCGGTCGCGCAAGCGACCAAGGCGCGCAGCGCCGCGCCCGGAGGGGGGCCGCCGGCGGCCCCGCCGCCGGGCCGCCCATCGGCAGGCTAGGCTTCGCAGCATGGAGGTCGCCATGTCCGCGCTCACCCAAAATCGGCACCTGAGCTACGCCGAGTACCTCGCGCTTGAGCGCGAGACCGGCGTCAAGCACGAGCTCTACGACGGCGTCGCGCTGGCCATGGCCGGGGGCTCGGTGGCCCACGCGCGCTTGGTCGGGAACGCCTACGCCGAGCTGCGGGCGGCCCTGCGCGGCCAGCCCTGCCGCGCCGCGGGCTCTGAGCAGAAGGTCTTCTTGACCGAGGCGGGGCTCACCACCTACCCCGACGCCGCGATCTTCTGCCCGCCGCTGGCCCGCGCACCCCACGACCGCCACGCCCTGACCGGGCCGACCGTGCTCGTCGAGGTGCTCTCGCCCGGCACCGAGGGCTACGACACGACCGAGAAATTCCGCCTCGCCGCGCGCGAGCCCAGCCTCAAACACTACGTGCTCATCGATCAGCACAGCGTGCTGGTCGAGCACCGCTGGCGGGACCCCGACGGCGGCTGGCGGCTCGCGCTGCTCGGCCCCGGCGAGGCCCTGCAGCTGCACGCCCTCGGGGTGACGCTGCAGATCGACGCGCTGTACGAGGATGTGCACGAGGTGATGGAGCCGCGGCGGACCGGTTGGGGGCGCCCGGTGACCGAGGGGGACGGCCCCGCCGGCGAGGGATAGGCGCCCGGCCGGAGGCACCATGCGGTTGCTGAGCGCGAGCGGGGTCGAGAAGTCGTACGGTGACCGCCACATCCTCCAGGGCTGCGACCTGCACGTCAACCTCGGCGACAGGGTCGGCCTGGTCGGCCCCAACGGCTCGGGCAAGTCGACCCTGCTCAAGGTGCTGGTCGGCGAAGAGCGGCAGGACCACGGCGCCGTCGAGCGGGCCGGCCTGCTCGGCTACCTGAGCCAAGAGCCCATCCTGCCCGGCGAGACCGTCGGCGAGGCCATGGACGAGGCCATCGCCTGGCACGCCGCCTTGCTGGCCGACTACGAGCAGGCCATGTCGGCGGGCGACGAGCGCGCCGCCGCCCGCTGCGCCGACCGCATCGAGCTGGCCGGGTGGACCGTCGACCACAAGGTCAACGCGATGATGGACCAGCTGCAGTGCCCGCCGCGCGCGGCCGCGCTCAGCCGCCTGTCGGGCGGGGAGCGGCGGCGCCTCGCCTTGGCCCGCTCGCTGCTCGCCTCGCCCGAGCTGCTCGTGCTCGACGAGCCCACCAACCACCTCGACGCCGACACCATCGAGTGGCTGCAGGCCTGGCTGCTCGGCTTTCGCGGGGCCTTGCTGCTGGTCACCCACGACCGCTACCTGCTCGAGGCCGTCGCGAACCGCGTGGTCGAGGTCGAAGAGGGCAAGACCGTCGCCTATGAGGGCAGCTACACCGACTACCTGCTCGAGCGGGCCGAGCGCCAAGCGGCGCTGTCCAAAGAGCGCGACCGGCACGCCAACCTGCTCGCCCGCGAGGCCGAGTGGGCCAGCCGCAGCCCCGCCGCCCGCTCGGTCAAGCAGAAGGCGCGGCTCAAGCGCCTCGATGACCTCAAGGCCGTGCCGCTCGCCAAGACCGAGCTCGAGGTCAAGCTCGACCTGCGCTCGGGCGTGCACCGCGGCGGCGCCCTGCTCGAGCTGCACCACATCCACCACGGTTTTGGCGAGCGCCAGCTCCTCAAAGACCTGCACCTGGTCGTGCAGCCCGGCGACCGCCTCGGGGTCATCGGCCCCAACGGCGTCGGCAAGTCCACCCTGCTGCAGGTGGTCGCGGGCACCCTCAAGCCCCACCGCGGCGAGCGCGCCGTCGCCCCGCGGGTGCAGGTCGCGGTGCTCGACCAGGCCCGCAGCGGCCTGCCGCTGGATGAGACCGTGTGGGAGGCCGCCGGCGGCGGCAACGACCAGGTGATCGTGCACGGCCGGCCGGTGCACGTCGCGAGCTTCCTTGAGCGCTTCGCGTTCACCCGCACCAGCCACGAGCAGCGGGTCTCGACCCTGTCGGGCGGCGAGCGGGCGCGGCTGCTGATGGCCCGGCTGATGCTCAAGGGCGCCAACCTGCTGCTGCTCGACGAGCCGACCAACGACCTCGACCTGCACACCCTGCGCATCCTCGAAGAGGCGCTGCTCGACTTTGACGGCGCCGCCGTGGTCATCACCCACGACCGCGCCTTCCTCGACCGCGTGTGCACCGCCGTGCTCGCCTTTGAGCCCGCCGAAGATCCGCTCGCGCCGGCCGAGGTGGTCCAGTACGCCACCCGCACCCAGCACCTCGAGGCCCTCGCCCGCAAAGAGGCCGCCCGCGCCGCCCAGGCCGCGGCCAAGGCGGGCAAGGCCAGCCCCGCCGCCAAGACGGCGCCCGCCGCCAAGGCCGCGCCGGCGGGCATCAGCCTGCCGCCGAGCCGCAAGGGCTTGAGCTTCAAAGAGAAGACCGAGCTTGACGCCCTGCCGGCCCAGATCGAGGCCGCCGAAGAGGCCCAGGCCGCGCTGGCCGCCCGCATGTCGGACCCGGCCACCTGGCAGCGCCCGGCCGCTGAGCTGGCCGCCCTGCACGCCGAGGTCGAGAAGGTCAGCGCCCGGGTCGAGGCGCTGTACACCCGGTGGACCGCGCTCGAGGAGCGGAGCTGAGCGCGTCTAGTCGGCCCCGCCCGATGCGCCCGCTCCGCCCGATCCGCCCGATGCGCTCGACCCGAAAGCAGCCCGCCGCAGGCGATCGTTGATCGCCGCGCCCAGGCCGACCTCAGGCGCCAGCTCGGCGATGAGCAGGTCGACCCCGGCCAGGTCGAGCGCCCGCAGCTCGGCGTAGAGGCGCTGGGCGTAGCCCGAGAGGTCACCGCCGCTGCGCAGGGTCGCCACCCGCTGCCCCGCCGCCCGCAGCGGCGCGGCCTCGGCCTCGGGGTCGGCGGCGAGGCGCAGCGCGGTCCGCGGCGCGTAGTGGGCGGCCAAGGTGCCCGAGGCGCGCCGGCGCCCCGCCGGCAAGGGCAGCGGCGGCCGGCCGCGGGCGGCCAGGGCCTCGACCAGCGCCTCGGCCGGCAGGCCGCCCGGCCGCAAGAGCGCCGGGCCGTCCGGGTCGCAGAGGTCGAGGATGGTGCTCTCGACGCCAATCCCGCAGGGGCCACCGTCCAGGATCAGCAGATCGGGGCCGAGCTCGGCCCGCACGTGCGCCGCCGTCGTCGGGCTCACCCGCCCGAAGCGGTTGGCGCTCGGCGCGGCCAAGCCGCCCCCCGCCGCGGCGATGAGCGCGCGGGCGAGCGGGTGGGCCGGCACCCGCAGCCCGACCGTGTCCATGCCGCCGGTGACCTCGTCGGGCACGCCCACCGCCCGGGGCACCACCAGGGTCAAGGGCCCCGGCCAGAACGCGGCGGCCAGCGCGTCGAGGGTGGCGCCGCCGTCGGCGAGGCGCGCGCGGTCCACCCAGGCGTCGACCTCGGCCGCGTCGGCGAGGTGCACGATCAGCGGGTGATCGACCGGCCGGCCTTTGGCGGCGAAGATCTGCCGCACCGCCAGCGGATCGGACGCCCGCGCCCCGAGGCCGTAGACGGTCTCGGTGGGGAAGGCGACCAGCTGGCCGGCGCGCAGCGCGGCGGCAGCGGCGGCGAGCGCGGGGGCGTCGGCGGGCACGGGGCACCTCGGGGGGAGCGGGCCGCCCGGCTGGTAGCGCGCCTGCGGCGCCCCGTCCCGCGCCGCCGAAGCGGACGGCGGGCAGGGCCTTTCGACGCCGATCCACCAGCAGAGCGCGGGGGCGCGCTATGCTCGGGCCCCGTCCGCTCGGGGAGTCCGGTGTCCACCTCCGATCCAGCACAGCCGCCCGTCCCGCGTCCCCCTGCGGACGCCCAGCCCCCCGTCGACGCGCCGGGGGCTGAGGCGCGCGCCGCCGTCGAGGCCGTCGAGGCCGTCGAAGCGGTGGTCGACCAGCTGCCGCCCGACCCGCAGGCCGGCCAGGCGCCGCTCGAAGCGACGCTGCGCGCCACGCTCGCCGCGCTCGACGGCCCGGGCCTCGAGGGTGCGGTGCAGATCGCCGGCGCCCGGGTCGCGCCGGCCGACGCCGCCCCGCAGGGCCAGGGCCCCCTCGACCCCACCGCCCCGACGCTCGAGCAGGCCGCCGCCCCGACCGGGGCCCGGGCCGGCCGCGCCAAGGCCGGCGCCGCCGAGAGCAGCGAGCTCGACGCTGTGCTTGAGAAGAAGCCGGCCCGCGCCGCGGGCGGGGCCAGCCCCGACGAGCTGCGCCTCGACGACGCCCTGCGGGTCGAGGGCGGCCGCCTGCGCGCCGCCGCGCCCGCCGCGCCCGCGCCCCAAGGCAGCCTCGACCCCGAGTCCCCCGGCCTCGACGCCCTCGACCAGCCCAGCGGCGGCCGCCTCGGCGCCCCGGCGCCGGCCGAGGACGCCGCCGAGCCCGAAGAAGACCCCCTGGCCAAGGTCGAGAAGCCGGCGCGCCCGGCCCCGGCCGGCGCCTCGCCGATCGAGCTCTACGGCCACCCCACCCGCGAGGCCGACCCCCGCGGCGACGGCCCGCCGCCCGACGCCGGCTTCGAGTGGCCGGGAAAACCCGCCACTGACGCCGGCGAGCGCCTGTCGATGGGCCCGGTGCCCCAAGGCGAGGGCCCGAGCAAGCTCGAGGCGGTCGGCCAGCCCACCGCCGAGGCCAGCGAGCGCTTGCCCCTGCGCCCCGGGCCCAAGGCCGAGCCCGGCCCCGGCGGCGGCCCCGCGCCCTCGACCGAGGCCGCCGACCGCCTCTCGCTGGTCGAGCTGCCCGCCGCCCTGTCCGAGCCGAGCCCGGTCGAGAGCTACGGCCAGCCCGCGCACGACGCCGGCGAGCGCGTGCCCCTGCGCCTCAACCCGCCCGCCGAGGCCGGCCCCGCGGGCGGCCCCTCTCCCTCGACCGACGCCGCCGACCGCCTGTCGCTGGTCGAGCTGCCCGCCGCCCTCAACGAGCCGAGCCCCGTCGAGTCGTATGGCCGGCCGGCCCACGACGCCGCCGAGCGCGTGCCCCTCATCGAGCTGCCCGCCGCGCTGAGCGAGCCGAGCCCGCTCGAGTCGATGGGCAGCCCGGGCCGCGACGCCAGCGAGCGCGTGGTGATGCGCGACCAGCCGGCCGCGCCCGAGGGCAACAGCCCGCTCGAGGGCTACGGCCAGCCCGCCCGCGCCGCCGCCGAGCGCGTGGCGCTGATCGAGCAGGCCTCCACCACCGACGCCCCGAGCCCGCTCGAGGGCTACGGCCGCCCGGCCCCCGACGCGGCCGAGCGCCTGCGCGCCGCCGAGGCCGGCCCCGGCCCCGCCGCGCCCTCGCCCCTCGAGGCCCTGGGCCAACCGGGCCAAGACGCCGCCGAGCGCGTCATCCTCACCGACGAGCCCGCGCAGACCGAGGGCCCGTCGGCGGTCGAGGGCTATGGCCAGCCGAGCCGCGACGCCGCAGATCGCGTGCTGCTCGTCGATCAAGAAGAGGCGCCCGCCGGGCCCTCGCTGCTCGAGGGCATGGGCAGCCCCAGCCAAGACGCCGCTGAGCGCGTGCTCCTCGTCGAGCAGCCGGGCGAGCCCGCCGGGCCCTCTCCGCTCGAGGGCATCGGCAGCCCCAGCCAAGACGCCGCAGAGCGCGTCCTCCTCGTCGATCAAGAGCAGGCGCCCTCCGGCCCCTCGCTGCTCGAGGGCATGGGCAGCCCGAGCCAAGACGCCGCAGAGCGCGTCCTCCTCATCGAGCAGCCGGGCGAGCCCGCCGGGCCCTCTCCCCTCGAGGGCATCGGCAGCCCCAGCCGAGACGCCGCAGAGCGCGTGCTGCTCGTCGAGCAGCCGGGCGAGCCCGCCGGGCCCTCTCCCCTCGAGGGCATCGGCCAGCCGAGCCGCGACGCCGCCGAGCGGGCGCCGCTGACCGACGCGGCGACCGCCCCCGACGAGGGCTCGCGGGTCGAGGCCTACGGCCACCCCGCCCGCGACGCCGCCGAGCGCCTCGCGCTCACCGACCAGCCCGCCGCCCCCGACGAGGGCTCGCGGGTCGAGGCCTACGGCCACCCCGCCCGCGACGCCGACGAGCGCATCGCCATGCGCCCCGAGGCCCCGCCGGCCGAGCAGACCGCGCTTGAGGGCTTGGGCGCCGACCCGCGCACCGACGCCGCCGAGCGGATCGAGGTCACCGCCGGCTACATCGACACGCCCACGGCGACCGGCCCGCTCGAGGGCTACCGCGACCCCTCGGCCCAGAAGATCGACCGCGTCGACCTGCACCCCGACGACGAGCCCGCGCCCAACGACACGCTGGGCGGGCTCGGCGCCCCCTCGCCCCGCCGCGCCGACCGCCTGCGCCGCGTGGATGAGCCCGAAGACGAGCTGCCGGCCGGCCTCGACGCGCTCGGCGAGCCCTCGCTCCAGGCCGACGACCGGGTCGAGCTCTTCGGCCCCACCGACCTGCAGCTTCCGGCCAGCACCATGGAGCGGGCCGCCCAGGCCTCGCGCCAGCGCAGCGACCGGGTGGGCGCGCCGACCGCCGAAGACCTCGCGATCGCCGCGGCGGCGGCCGGTGAGCTGCGCCTCTCGACCAGCCGCGAAGACCGCCTCGGCCGGGCCGACGACCAAGACCTGCCCCCGTCGACCCTGACCGGCATCGAGAGCCGCTCGCTGATGGAGGCCGGCCGCCTCACCGCCCGCGAGCACCGCCCGGCCGCCTACGACAACCCCAACGGCCTCGACGCGGTGATGCCCCACGCGGGCCTGCGTGGCGTCGACCGCATGCGCATGCCCGAGGCCGACGAAGACCTGCCCGTCGACCCGGCGCTCATCGGCCGCGTGCCGGTCATGCCCGAAGAGATCGAGCTGTGGGGTGATCTGCCGCCGAACGAGCGCGTCGGCGCCTGCGGCGAGCCCCGCCGCCGCCTCGGCGAGCGCACCCACCACCGCCTCGACTTCCGCTTCCAGCGCTACGAGCTGCTCACGGTGCGCCGCGCGGTCTACGACTGCCCGCTCTGCCCCGAAGAAGAGCCGGTGGTGGCCACGAGCCCGCGCTTCCTCGCCGGCGGCGTGCCCGTCGGCAACGGCCTGCTGGCGCAGCTCGTCGTCGCGCGCTTCGGCGACCACGGCAACCTCGCCGAGCTGGCCAACTCGATGAGCCGCTACGGCTTGGTCATCGAGGCCGACAAGCTCGACAGCGCCACCCGCAAGGCCGCCGCGTCGGTCCAGCCGGTCATCGCGGCGATCCGCGCCGAGGTCAACGAGGCCAAGCGGGTCCACATCGACGCCCGCGGCCTGCCCACCCGCCGCCCGGGGCCGCAGCGCGACATCATCGGCGAGCTCTTCTGCGTCAGCGCCGAAGATCAGCTCTACTGGGCCATCAAAGAGCCCGCCCAGGGCGCCGACCCAGGCTCGCCCGACCCGACCGAGGGCGCCGGCGGCCGCAAGGTGCGCGAGGGCGAGGTGGCCTGGAACCTGCTGCGCGACAAGCTCGGCTGGAGCCGCGAGGGGCGCTGGGGTGGCCTGCGCCACCGCCTGACCGTGGCCCTGATCACCGACCCGCAGCGGGCGGCCTACGGCCTGTTCTTGGTCGGGGCGCTGGGCCAGGCCGCCGGGCCCTCGGGCGACAAGGCCGATCTCGCGACCCGCCAGCGCGCGCTGAAGACCTGGCTCGACGAGCAGCAGGCGGGCATGGACAGCCCGAGCACCGCCATGGCCCGGGCGGTCAGCTACGCGCTGCAGCTCTGGCCGCAGCTGCGCCACGTCGACGAGGCCGGCCGGCCGGTCGACGAGGGCGAGCCCCGGCGCTTCCCCAAGGCCTGGACCGCCCAGTGGGACCTGCAGAGCGTGGCCGACCGCGAGGCCTTGACGACGTGGTGCACGCTGATCGGGTGCTGCCGTCGCCTGGGCCTGCGGCCCTGGGAGTACCTCTACGAGCTGTTCGAGGCGGTGGCCAACGACGCGCTGCGCGA
>JBJONS010000082.1:0-4305 GCA_046051725.1 Pseudomonadota bacterium
GCCCGGGGCGGCGGCGGCGCTGCGGGCCGAGGCCCGGCGCCGCGGCGGGAGTGGCGCGCCCGACGCTGATCTTGATGGGGCGCCCGCGGGCGACGCGGGCGACGGGGACCTCGACGACGCGGACGATGGCGTGGTCGTCGGCGCCGCCGGCCCGCCCGACCCCGCCGCGGTGGCCGCGACCACCGCCGCGCTGCGCCGCTTCGTGCTGGGGGTCGCCCTCGCCGGGCTGGGGCCGGTGCTGGCGGCCGGGCTCGCGGCGGTCCTGCCCGGCAGCCAAGCGGGGCTCGCCGGCGGCGCGCTTTCGGGCCTGCTGCTGGTCGCGCCGGTCGCCGGCCAGGGCCCGCGGGCCCGCTGGGTCATCGGCGGGGCGGTGGCCCTCGGCGGCCTGCTCGGCGCGATCGCCGGCGCCCGCCAGCTCGGCTGAGCAGCGGCCTCAGCGCCGCCGCAGCCCGGCGAGCTGCAGGCGCGCTCCCGCGAGGTCGAAGCGGTCGATCGCCGACGCGATGGGCTCGACCGGCGCCGCGCCGACCCAGGCGGTCAGCGGGGCGCGGACCTGAGTCCAGACCTCGACCGCCTGTGCGTCATCGGCCTCCAGCAGGGCGTCGAGGAGCTCGAGGGCTGCTTCGACGCTCGAGTGCAGGGGCGCGCCTTGCCCGCTGGCCGTGAGCACGTCGTGAATGGCTGTCAGCGCGTCATTCATGGCTTGTTCGGCCGCCGCGGTGAGCGCGACGAGGGCGGCCTCGACGGCGGGCTGCTGCAGCGCCGCGGCGAGGCGGCCGCTGGCCCGGGCGAGGGCCTCGAGCCCCAGGCCCACGGCGACGCCGCCGAGCTCTTGGGCGGCGCGCGCGGCGGCCGGCAGGTCGCCCTCCGCCGCGAGGCGCCCGATGTCGGCGAGGTCTCCGCGGTGGTCGTGCGGGAAGCGGCCGAGGTAGTGCACCGCCCGCTCTCGCGAGCCGCCGAGGACCGCGATGGCGGTGTCCAAGGCCAAAACGGAGGGGGTCCATCCGCCCGTGCAGGTGATGTCTGCCGCGCTGGTGGCGGGGAGGGCCCACGGGGCAGGTGCCTCCTCGAGCGGCGCGGGGATCCACTTGGCGAGGATGGCGTGCAGGAGCCTCGGCTCAATCGGCTTGGGGATAAAGTCGTCCATGCCGGCGGCGAGGCACTGTCGGCGGTCAAACTCGAAGGTGTTGGCGGTCCAGGCAAGGATGGGGACCTGTCCGCCGGGGAGGGCGCGCAGGGCCCGCGCGGTCGCCGGTCCGTCCATCCCGGGCATCTCTTTGTCGAGCAGCACCAGCTGGATGCCCCCTGCGCCAAAGAGCTCGATGGCGGCGCGACCCCCGTCGGAGGCAGAGACCGCGAGGCCAAAGCTCTCCAGCAGCTCGACCGCCATGTCGCGGTTGATCGGGTTGTCGTCGACCACCAGCACCCGCGCGCTGCGCTGGACACCCCGGGCGGGCAGGGCCGCCAGGCCCGCGGGCGCGCTGGCCCGCCGGAGCCGGGCGGTGAACCAGAAGCGGCTGCCCACGCCGGGGGTGCTCTCGACGTGGATCTCGCCGCCCATCAGCTGGACCAGCCGCTTGCAGATGGCCAGCCCGAGCCCGGTGCCCCCGTAGGACCGGGCCGTCTCGGGGCGACCCTGCTCGAAGGACGAGAACAAGCGCGGGAGGACGTCCGGGGGGATGCCCACGCCGGTGTCTGTGACCTCGATCTGGATCCGGGCGCTGTCGGCGTCTGCGTCGACCAGACGCGCCTGGAGCCTCACCTCGCCATGCGTGGTGAACTTGACCGCGTTGGTGACGAGGTTCAGCAGCACCTGCTTGAGCCGCATCGGGTCGCCCGACATCGGGACCATCGCGAGGGTCGGGTCGAGCTCCTGCGAGATGCTGACGTTGTTCTCGCGGGCGCGGACAGTGACCATGCTCACGACCTGGTCGACGATCGCACCAAAGTCGATCCGCCCGTCCTCCAGCTCGAGCCGCCCGGCCTCGATCTTGCTCAGGTCCAGCACGTCGTTGAGCAGCCCGAGCAGGTGCTCGGCCGCTGCGCCGATCTTGTGCAGCTTGTCGATCTGGCGCGGGTCGGCGGACTCGCGCTCGAGCAGGTGGGTGAAGCCCAAGATCGCGTTCATCGGGGTGCGGATCTCGTGGCTCATATTGGCCAGAAAGCGGCTCTTCGCGCGGTTCGCCGCCTCTGCCTGCTCTTTGGCCTCGCGGGCGGCCTGCTCGGCCTGGGTCCGGACCTGCAGCTCATGCCGCAGCTCGGCGGCGAGGCGCTCGTTCTCGACGCTGAGCCGCAGCGCCCGGCCGAGGTTCGCCATCGCGGGCTCAAAGACCGCGGTCCACGGCAGGGGGGTGTGCGGCGCGTCGGGGCTGAACAACAGCAGGGTCGTCAACGGGTCGACCGGCAGCTCGACGCAGACCTGCAGGCTGCGGCGGGCGCCGAGCTGCGCCGCGAGCGGTGAGGGGGCGTGGAGCTGGATCCGCCCGGCCAGGGCGCCCGGGGCGAGCGTGACCTGCGCGCCGACCTGCCGGAGCAGCGCACGGTCGCCGAGCGACTGCCCGATCTCGACCACCGGGGCGTCTGGACCCTCGGGCGAGGTGTGGCGGAGGGTCAGCCCGACGGGAAAGGAGGTGTGGTAGAGCAGCCGCTGCAGCACCCGCTGCAGCAGGGGTCCTGACCGCGTCTCGCCCGCGGCGGCCTGGCTCAGGTCGTAGAGGATGGCGAGGAGCGCCTCGCCGCTTAGCCCCACGGCCAGGCGCCGCTCATGATCGCCCCGTTGTGGAACAGAGGGTAGCCGCCGGGCCGAAGGGGGCCGATCTCGCCGAGCGAGAGCGCCCCCGCCGAGCAGGCGGAGTCGGCGCGCAGGGCTTCGAGCTCGGCGTTCGCTCGTCCCCCATGGTGCAGGCGGCGACCCGCGCAGTAGAAGGACAGCAGGTGCGGGGGTGCTGCGCCCTCTGTCGGGCGGAACGACACCGCGCGCAGGGTCTCGATGCAGCCGAGGTGATCGACCGGGGTCCCCGTCACCAGCACCAGCACCGACGAGGGGGGGATCTCCCCGATGCACACCAGCCCGTTGTCTTCGTCGAGCGCGACCGGGAAGCGCAGCACGAGATCGCCCGCCGCCCGCAGGATGCCCAGCGGGAACTTGCAGGCATACGTGTAGAAGTTGTCCCGGGTGAGGGTCACCCCGTGGTTCGCCGCCACCAGCTCTTGGTAGACCGGAAAGGCCGGGCGCCAGTCGATGCTCAGCACCCGGTTGGCCTGGGTCGCGGTGGCGACGCGGCCCCGCGCCGGCGGAGAGAAGCCGTGGGCCAGGGCCGGGCGCTGACCCGGGGGGAGCAGGACCACGAGCGCGCCCTGATCCCCCACGACGCCCGGCCCGAAGAGGCAGGGCGTGGGGACGAAGCGCTCGCTGCCCGCGTTGACCCCGGTCAGCGCGGCCCCGTCGGCGATCAGCTGGTACAGCGCGTCGAGCGTGCTCGCGATGTGGGGCAGCATCGCGTCGAAGAACAGGAGCAGCATCGGCGCGGCGTCTGTGCCGCCGGCGGCGGCCAGGCGGTGGTCGACCACCGCGGCGATCTGCGCCGCCGCTGCGTCGGGGGCCTCGTCGAGGCCAAACAAGAGGTGCACCTCTGCCTCGGCAGGCAGGGGCAGGATCCAGGCGCCCTCGGTGGAGAAGGCGCCCTCGTCGATGAGGGCGGGGAAGATGGCGCCGCTGAGCTCGATCCCCGCGGCGGCCGCGGCCGCCTGCAGCGCGGGCAGGCGCGGGCCCTCTGCCTCGGGGACCAGCGCGATCGCCCGGGTGGCGCCGGTGGGCATCGCAGAGAGCCCCGCGGCGAGCCCCTCAGCGTCGAGGTGGAGGCGGATGGGGCGCGGCGACGGGGTGGTCATGGGGTGCTCGGGACCAGAGGGGAGGGTCAGGCCAGGGACACGTGCGCGGAGTGCGGCGCGGCCGGCACCCAGGGGTCTGTCGCGTCGGTGAGGTCGGGGTCTGCGAACCGCTCGGCGATCTCGGCGAAGACCTCGCGGGAGCGGGCGAAGGCGGCCACCACGCGGGGGTCGAAATGGGTCCCAGCCCCCGAGAGGATGGCCTCTTCGGTGGCCGCGACCGACCAGGGCTGCTTGTGGGGGCGGCGGCTGATCAACGCGACATAGACGTCAGCCACGGCCATCACGCGGCCAGCCAGCGGGATGGCGTCGCCAGCGAGGCCGTGGGGGTAGCCCGCGCCGTCCCACCGCTCGTGGTGGCTCAGGGCGATCTCTGCCGCGGTGTCGACGAGCGCCGTCTCTCCAGCGCCGCGCAGC
>JBJONS010000083.1:0-3199 GCA_046051725.1 Pseudomonadota bacterium
CGCATCACCGCTCACCCCCGTGACCCGCGGCGGTCCCTTGCGCTCTGCGCAGGGCGCCCCCGCTGCCCCGAAGTGCGCAGGTCACCGCATCACGCTCCACCCCAGGCGCCCGCAGAGCGCCCCCGCGCCCCCCTTGCCCTTTCAGCCCGACCCGAGGCGATCCTCCGCGCCCCGCGCGCCCCGGGGCTGCGCGCCCTGTCGGCGGGGGCTCCGGGCCGACCGCCGCGCGGCCTGCCCGCGGGGGCCGAGCTCCTCGCCGCGGCACGCCCCCCGTCCGCGCCGGGTCGGCCCCGCCTGTGGCAGCATCCAGCCGCGCGCGCCGCCCCGAAGGTCTCGGGCGCGCCCGCAGAGGAGCCCATGCCGTCCTACGCCCGCCTCAGCCGCCAGCTCCTGCTGGCCTACGCGAGCCCGCTCATCGCCGCGGCCGCCCGCCAGTTCTCCGACAGCGTCGTGCACGATGCCTGCGAGGCCGCCGCCGACGCCGCCGAGGCCCTGGCCCTCGCCACCAAGGACCGCCAGGTCATCAGCACCCGGCTCAGCGGCCGGGTCAGCGCGGTGGCCGCCGAAGAGGCCAGCCTCGACCGCCGGGTGCACGCCCTGGCCCGGGTGCTCGACGGCCTCGCCGAGCTGGGGCTGCGGGCCGCCGACGAGCTCGGCCTGCACCTCTTCCCCGAGGGCGCCGGCGCGGTGACCCGCCCCCAGGGCCGGGCCCAGGCGCCGGCCTACCTGCGGCTCGCCGCCCTGCTCGACGAGGTCCACGCCCTGGCCGAAGAGGCCCGGGTGGGCCCCGAGTGCGCGACGCTCGCCGCCGACCTGCGCGCCTGGTGCGCCGCGGCGCTGGACAAGGACGAGGCCCACGAGCGGGTCAGCTCGGGCGCCCAGCAGGCCGCCGCCGCGGCCGACGCCCTGCGCCAGGCGCTGGGCCACCTCGACCGGGCGGTCGATCTGGTCGCCGGCGGCCAGCAGAGCCCGCGCTACCAAGAGTGGGCGCGGGTGGTGCAGCACCTCGGCTGAGGCGGCGCGGGGGGCACGCCTGGAGAGGGCGGGAGCGGTTACCGCACCGCCACCGCACTCCTCCGGAGCCCAGTATGCCGCTCCACCCCACGCCGCGCTGGACCGACGAGGTGCCCGGCACCCGCTGGCTCCGCGCCGATCTCCACATCCACACGATCGACGACCCGCCGCGGGCACTGCCGGCCGGGCTTGAGGGCCCCCGAGAGGCGCCTGCGGTCCTTGAGGCCTATGCCCGCCGCCTGCTCGACTCGGCCGTCGACCGGAGGATCGAGGTGCTCGGCCTCACGCCGCACCAAGCCGAGGTGGCGCCAGGGCGCTCGGCGGTGCTCGCTGTGCGAGACCTCTGGCGCGACGGCGCCCGCGCGACCGACGGGGCGCGGTACCGCGACCTCATCTACGCTGTCTACCCCGGCTTTGAGCCGAATTTTCAAGACGGTATGCAGGGCCTCCACCTGCTGTTCTTGTTCGACCCCGCGATCGACGCGCGGGACTACATCGCCGGCTTCCACGCGGTGATGGAAGGCCGCGCCGCGTACGCCGGGAAGACGCTGGAGCGGACCCCCATCCGCCCCCGCAAGGCCTTCGATGCCCTCGACGACCCCAAGGGCGTGGGCGCGGCCAACTACCTGGTCATCGCGGCGCACCCGACCCAGGTGAACGGCCTCCTGCACCGCCCCGGGGGAGAGATCACCGAGCTTGTGGGTGGGCGCGTCATCGCGCTCGAGCTGCGCCGCGGCGCCACGCTCCACGAAGACCTCGCGAGCAGCGGGAAGCTCGCCGCCGCACATGCACGCGGCCGCAGCCTGCTGCACAGCAGCGATGCCAATGACCTGCCCGAGCTTGGCGCCGCCCCGACCGAGCGCCAGCTCGGCCACCGCTTCACGCTGCTCAAGCTCAGCGCCCCCACCATCGGCGCCCTGCGCCAAGCCCTGCTGGCCCGAGAAGCCCGGGTGCGGCAGGCCTTCTTGCGCGCCGGCCCGCCAACGTCCGCGCTGGTGGAGGATCCGCAGCTGCCGGCGGCCTGCCCCCTGGACCGCCCCTGGCTGCGGCAGGTCGAGGTGCGGGGCGGAACGTCGTTTCATCGCGGGCAGACCTTCCGCTTCAGCCCCGATCTCACCTGCGTGATCGGCGGCAGCATGACCGGCAAGTCGACTTTGCTCGACGGCTTGCGCCGGCTCCTCAGCCCCGAGGCCAACCTGCCCCCCGCGCGCACGCCGCTCGGGGACGCCGTGCGGGCCCGGGCCGACCAGCGCTTCCTGTCGGGCGGCGCTGAGGTGCTCCTGGAGAGCCCCGCCGGTGACACCACGCGGCCGGTCGCGGCGCGCTTCTCTCCCTTCCAGTTCTTTGGGCAGGGCGAGCTGCGGCGGCTGCTCGAAGACCCCGAGGGCCTGGAGCGGCTCCTCTTCCACCTCCTCCCTGGCCGGGCGAGCCAGCTCCGCGCCCAGCGCGAGGCGCTCCGCGCCGCTGACGAGGCCCTCGCGGCCGCGCCGGCGCTGATCGAGCGGCACCAGGAGACGGTCGAGCTCGCCGAGAGCGCGTTCGAGCGCGCAGACCGAGCGCGAGAGGCGCTCACGCGCTTCGCCGCGGCGGGGGCCGACACGCTGCCCCCGGCGCAGCAGGCCCTGAGCCGGGCGCAGGCCTGGGTCGGCGACGTGCAAGCGGCCGCGGACGACGCACGCGCGCTCCTCGCGCGGCTTGAGCAGCTCCGGGCACCGGGCGCATCCGACCGCGAGCCCGGCGGGGCGCCCTCGGCGCCGCTGCGCGACGTGGCGACGGGGATGCGCGCGATCGCGGAGCAGCTCGACGCGACCTTGGAGGCCGCGCGCGCCGAAGCGCTGGCAACCCAAGCCGCGCTCGAGGCGCGGACCCTCGCGGTGCAGCAGGCGCTGGTCGCGGCGGGCGGCAGCGCGGCGGACCTCAACACCTTCGCCGCGCACAGCCGGGCCGCCCAGAACCACGAGAGCTACGCCGCAGCATTGGACGAGGCGCGCGCGCATGCGCAGGCCGAGCGCGATCAGATGCGCGTTGCCGTCGCTGCGCGGGCGCAGCTCACCGTCACACACCGCGCCGCGATGGCCGAGGTCGTCGCCGGGATCGAGCCCCACATGGGCGGTCGGGTGCGGGTCGAGGTCGTCCCCGAGGGTGACCTCCGCGCGCTGGAGACATGGCTGCTCGGGCTTCGGAA
>JBJONS010000084.1:0-4087 GCA_046051725.1 Pseudomonadota bacterium
AGCGCGCTCAGCGCACGGGTCGCGATCTCGCCCCGGAACACGGTGCCGCCGCCGGGCAAGGACTGGCGCTGCAGCTCGCGCCGGTCGAGCCGGCCGGCGAGGCGGGAGATGGTGGAGCCCTCAGAGCTCGCGGACGTGGAGCGGCTGGCCATCGGTCCTCCAGGGGCCGGCGCGGGGGCCGGCGGGGTCAGCTTAGCGCTGGCGCTGCGCTCAGGCGCAGCAGCGCGCCTCGATGATGCGGGTGAGCGCCGCGGTCGCGCGGTGCAGATCGGCCTCGCGCAGGTGCTCGTCGGGGCGGTGGGCCACGTCGATGCTGCCCGGGCCGAAGACCAGGGGCTCGAGGCCGAGCTGGGCGAGGTTGCCGCCGTCGGTGGCGAAGGGCACGCCGACCAGCTCGGGCGCGTCGGCGTGGGGGCGGAGCAGATCGGCGTGGCCGCAGCAGGCGGGGGTGTCGAGCGGCTCGCTGCTCTGGAGCAGCTGCAGCCGGACGTCGCCCCCCTCGGCCCGCGCGCGGGCGCGCAGCGGCGCGAGGCGATCCTCGAGCTCGGCGAGCAGCGGACCGGCCAGGGCGCCGGGCACCGGCCGCATGCCGACGGTGAGCGTGCAGCGCTCGGGCACGATGTTGACCGCGGCGCCGCCCTCGATCCGGCCGACGTTGAGGACCGTGTAGGGCGTGACCAGCAGGCTGCTGTGGGCGCGCCGCCCCTCGAGTGCCACCGCAAAACCGTCGACCACCGCGATCACCTCGGCGGCCAGGCGGATCGCGTTGAAGCCCAGCGAGGGCCGGCTCGAGTGCGCCGGCCGGCCGAGGCACTCGATGGTGAAGGTCGTGTGCCCAGGGTGGAGGCGGCAGATCCGAAAATCGGTCGGCTCGCCGATGATCGCCGCGCGGGGGAGCTGGCGGTCGGGCTGCTCGGCCCGGAGCCGGTCGACCAGCGCGCGGGAGCCGTGGCAGCCGATCTCTTCATCGTGGGTCCACACCAAGACGAGCTCGCGCCGCAGCGCCCGCAGATCAAGCGCGCCGCAGGCCTCGACCGCCGCGGCGATGAAGCCTTTCATGTCGCAGGCGCCGCGCGCCACCAGCCGGTCGTCGCGGCGGGTGAGCACGAAGGGGTCGCTGGTCCAGGCTTGGCCCTCGACGGGGACGACGTCCATGTGGCCGGACAGCAGCAGGCCGTCGACGCTCGGCGGACCGGCGCTGGCCACGACGTTGATCTTGCCCGGCGCCGTCTCGAAGCGCTCGACCCGCATGCCCGCCGCCTCGGCCCGGTCGGCGAGGTAGCCGGCGAGCGCGGTGAGCGGCCGGTGGCTGACCGTGTCCCAGGACACGAGCCGGGCCAGCGTGTCGACGACCGGGCTGCCGCCCGCCACCTCAGGCACGCTTGGCCTCGCCCTTCTTGCCCTTCGCGGCCTCGTCCTCGTCCTCTTCGAGCTCAGAGAACCAGGAGTGCTTCTTGGCCCGCTCGAGCGGCGGGGTCTTCTCCATCTGGTCGCCCACCGCGAGGATCTTGCGGGCGAAGTCCATCTCTTTGGGCATCGCGAGGCGCTCGGCTGGCGCGCTCTGGCCCATCGCGGTCGACATCGCGTCGGGCGGCGTGCCCGGGCTGCGCTCGACCGAGCTGAGCTTCTCTTCGACCATCTGGGGCAGGTTCTCGAGCGCCTCGCGCTCGGCGGCCATCGCCTTCTCCATCAGCTTGGCGCCCTGAGACACGTTGCCGGCGCACAGCGCGTCGGCGGCCTTCTGGTAGAGCTTGGTCGCCTCGTGAAAGCGGGTCGGGTCGGGGAGGTGCTGACCGGGGCCGCCGCGCGCCACGTCGCGGAACCAGGCGCGCTGGTTGGTCATCTGCGCCTTTTCGACGAGCTGCACCTCGTACATGGCCTTGACCCGACCGCAGATGTGGTCGAGCAAGGCCCGCTGCTCGGGGTTGGCCTTCGGCGCCACCGCGGCGAGCAATGCCGCCTGCTGCTGGTCTTTGGCGGGGCTCTCGGCCTTCTTCTCGGCGGAGACCGGGGTGGCCACCGCTTGCTCGGCGGCCTTCTCGGCGGCCTTGGGCTGGGCCTCGGGGGACTTCGCCGCAGCTTGCTCGGGCTTCTTGAGGAGCTTGTCCTCGACCGCGGCGTTGCCGAGCTTGGACGAGGCGCCCCGGAGCTGCTTGCTCGCCGCGTCGCCCGCGCTCTTCTTGGGCGTGCGGACGACCGTGGTGAGGTTCTCGGCGTTCTTCTGCTTCTTGTTCAGGTCACGCATCGGTGGCTCCCTCGCATCGAGCGGCGCCGCGGCGACGCTGCTCCGCCGGTCTAATCGGTCCAGCGCGGCGCGCCCGGACACTCTTTGTCCGCACTTCGGCTGCGGCGGGCCACAGGCGGCGCGCCGGGGCCGGGTCGGTCGGACGGGGCCAGGCCCGGGGGCGCAGCCGACGACGCTCTGAGGGTACCACCCCACCGGATCGCCCCGCTGGAGGGCGCTTGCGCTGCAACCGCGCTGTCATCGACGCCGCCTGCAGGCGGGCTTTGGTGGGCTTCGGCGGGTCCCGAGCGTCTCGACCCGGCGGTGGAGCGGGTGGGAGAGCGCGTGGAACACGGCGGACGGGCCCGGCGAACCAGGGGGCTGCGAACCGAAGCGGGGCCATCCCGCGGGATCAACCCCGGGCGTCCTGTCCGTCACGGCCGGCCTCCGCCCGGTGACCGGTGGTTACCGCGCGGTGTCAGTGGCGCAGAAAGCGGCCCCTCCCGCCCCTGCGCGGCCCTACGCTGTGGAGGTCAAGGCGTCGCAGCCCGCCCGCCGCCGCTCCCACCCCGCCGCCCGAGCCCGCGCATGTTGGACCCGCAGCAGCGCCTCTCCCGCGCCATCCTCGGCGACAGCTTCCACGCCGAGCGTGGGCTGCTGCGCCGGGCCTGGGCGCGCGACGTGGAGCGGACCCGGGCGGTCCAGCTGCAGCCGCACCCCATGCTCCGCGGCGACGCCACCGGCGAGAAGGCCGGCCACCGGGTGCGCGACAGCAAGCTGCTCGCCAAGCCCTGGACCAACGCTCCGCAGCTCATCCGCGTCGTCAAGCGGCCCTTTGCGCTCTCCACCGTCTCGTTCACCAAGGTCAAGGCAGCGGATCGCAAGCCCGCTCCGCGGCTCGCTCGCACCCGCCTCAAGGTCGAGCTCGCCAGCCTGCGCGATGAGGGGCGCCAGCCCTTCCCGATGCCCAGCAAGCTGCGCTACCGGGTCGAGGCGCGCCCGCGCCCCCGCACCGTACGGTCAGTGCGGTCGGTGCCGTCGGTGCGCGCGGCGGGCCCCATCGAGCGCGGGGCCGGAGGCGAGGGATGAGCGCGATCAGCCAGCCGCTGTCCGGGCCGATGTCCGGCGTCAACATCATCGGCGAGACCACCGAAGCCATCCACAAGTTCTTGCTGGACGGCTACGATCTGCAAGAGCAGCCGCCACGCCTTGAAGAAGACCTCAAGTTCGCCCCGAAAGATCGGGAAGAGGTCCTCTATGTCTACATGTACCGGGTGGCCCAGAACAAGAACCTGATGAACCGCAAGCGCCTGCGCCAGGCGCCGGTCTTCATGGGCTCTGAGCCCGAAGAGGGCGGCGAGGTGTACTTCCACCGCCCGCCCATGATGATGGACGTCTTCTACCTGATCTCGGCCCACAGCAAGTTCCGCAGCGATCTCGAGCGGCTGCTGGGCTGGGCCCTGCTGCGCCTCAACGAGGCCACGCACCTCGTCTACCGCCCCCGCAAGTTCAAGCTCCCCGACGGCCGCGAGGTCGACAGCCTGGGGCGCGCCTACGACCCGGACGCTTCGACGGACCACGACGATCTCCAGATGGAGAAGGTGTCGCTTGCGCTCGTCGACGACTTGACCGTCGGTGACGCCATTAACCTCTACAGCTTGCACGAAGCGCCGTACCGTCCCTTCTTGACTTACCGCGCGCGGGTTGCGCTCGACGGTCCTCTTGTCGCAAGCTCTGGGGGTACCTCGATTCGGCTGCCGCGTCTGGACAACGCGGCGGCGGAGGGGAAGCGCGACAAGCGGTTCCCGACCTCAGGGCGTATGCGGCCGACCCAGACCGAGCGCACCCTGCGGACGCCTCCAG
>JBJONS010000085.1:0-3461 GCA_046051725.1 Pseudomonadota bacterium
GGGAAATTTGAATGGACATCGGAACCACAGGTTGAGGCGAACTCTCGCTAGGCCAGCCGTCCGCATGCGTGAGACAGACTTCGGCCGTGCAGGAGCCCTTTGGCGAGCCGGCTCGGGGCCAGTGGACCCCGTCGACTAGCCGTTCCACCCGGCCCGCCCCTAAGAAGCACAGCGCGATGGCCTGCAGCAGCGTCGTCTTGCCCGCCGCGTTGCCGCCGAGGATGACGTTCCACCCCGCGTAGCCGCCTTCGCTGGGCAGCTCGAGCGTCGCGTCCCGAAAGGACTTGATGTTCGTCAGGTGGATGGACTGCAGGTACATCTGGCCTCCGGCGCGCGGCGGCCTATCCTGACCGCCCGGGCCGGCGGCCGGAGCGCCGCCGCCCGCCTCGCGCGCGCCAGGCCGACCGGACGGCGGGCCGCAGGCCCGGTCGGCGCAGCCGACCAAGGCGCGCAGCGCCGCGCCGGGAGGGGGGCCGCCGCCGACCGCAGGGCGGCGGGGCGCCCGGGCGATGCCGGGGACCGACCGGCCTCAGAGCTTGGGGATGCGCAGCCGCTCGCTGATCATCGCCGAGCCGCTCACGAGGTAGAGCAGGCCGAGCGGGTGCAGGTCGCCGCCGGCCAGCGTCCAGGTGCCGCCGAGCAGCTCGTCTTCGCCGGTGCGGCCCATCTTCCAGGCGAGGAAGTAGACCAGCACGACAAAAAGGCTGGTCGGGATGGGGGTGCCCTCGAAGTAGCGCACCTTGCCCGTCGCGTCGTCGGTGAGCGTGGCGGCGGTCACGTTGAAGCGGGCGAGGCGGCTGATGCCGCAGCACACGAAGTAGATGAGGATGAGCGTGTCCCACACGCCGCGCAGGCCGAGCGTGAAGCCGACGACCGCCGGGGCCACGCCGAAGGACACGATGTCGGCCAAGCTGTCGAGGTCGGCCCCATAGGGCGAGGACCGGCGGCGCCAGCGGGCCACCGCGCCATCCGCGGTGTCGAAGACGAAGGCCAGCGGCAGCAGGGCGAAGGCCCAGGCCAGGTAGGGGTCGTAGTGCCCGGCCTCAAGGTAGTGGATGCACAGCAGCACGCTGGCCATGCCGCAGGTGGCGTTGGCGAGCGTGATGAAGTCGGCCAGCACAAACGAGCGGATGAGGTTGAAGCGGCGGGGCAGCGGCCGGGCGCCGGCCTTGGGGGCCCCGGGCGCTGCGGGGGGCTCGGCGTGGGTCGACGTGCTGGGTGCCGGGTTCTGCGGTGTGCTGCTCATGGGCTCCCCTGCGCGCCGCTGCCGGCCGCGGCGGTTCGGAGCTTAGCGCCTCGCGGCCCGCGGCGGGGCGGCGGCGGGGCGGACCGCCGGGCGCGCGCGGGGATAGGGGCGCGCGCCGGCCGCGCGGGCGGCCACGAGGAGGGGTGATGCGGGCAGCCGTCATCGGCGCGGGCTCTTGGGGCACCGCCCTGGCCATCCAGCTCTGCCGGGCCGGGCACGAGGTCCACCAGTGGGACCACCGGGCCGACCGCGCCGCGCAGGTCCAGGCCGCCCGCGAGAACCGCCAGTACCTGCCCGGCCTGCGCCTGCCCGACGCGCTGACCGTCACCGGCGACCTCGCCGCCGCCCTGCGGGGCGCGGGCCTCGTGGTCGAGGTGGTGCCGAGCCAGGCGGTGCGCGCCGTGATGGCCGAGGTCGGCCCGCTCATCGAGGACGGCGCGCTCATCTGCTGCGCGTCGAAGGGCATCGAGCAAGACAGCCTGCTGACCATGGCCGAGGTGCTCCACGAGGTGCTGCCGGCGCGGCTGCACCGGGGGCTCGGCTTCTTGGCCGGGCCGTCCTTCGCCGCCGAGGTGGCCCGCGGCCTGCCCACCGCCGTGGTGGTGGCCAGCCACGTCCCCGCCACCGCCGACGCCATCTCGGAGGCGCTGCACGCCGGGGCCTTCCGTGCCTATACGACCGAGGACGTCGACGGCGCCGAGCTCGGCGGCGCGCTCAAGAACATCATCGCCATCGCCGCCGGCGTGTCGGACGGCGTGGGCGCGGGGCTCAACGCCCGGGCGGCCCTGCTCACCCGGGGCTTGGCCGAGATCACCCGCCTCGCCGTCGCCAAGGGGGGCAACCCGCTGACCCTCGCCGGCCTCGCCGGCATGGGCGATCTGGTGCTCACCGCCACCGGCGATCTGTCGCGCAACCGGCGGGTCGGCCTGGGCCTCGGCCAGGGCCGGCGCCTCGCCGACATCCTCGCCGAGCTCGGGCAGGTGGCCGAGGGGGTCATCACCACCCGCTCGGCCCGCGCCCTCGCGCAAAAAGAGGGGGTGTCGATGCCGATCGTCGAGGAGATCTACCGGATGCTCTACGAGGACAAGCCCGCCGCCGAGGCGCTCAAGTCGCTGCTCGGCCGCGAGCGCAAGGCCGAGCGCGGCTGAAGGAGGGGTCATGCACGAGCGCCAGCTCCGCGTCCAGATGGTCCAGATCGCCCGGCTCTGCTACGACCGGGGCCTGCTCGTCGCGATGGACGGCAACCTCAGCGCCCTGCTGCCCGGCGGCGAGGTGCTCTGCACCCGGGCCGGCTGCCACAAGGGCCTGCTGACCGACGAGGACCTCATCGTCTGCGACCGGCGCGGAAAGAAGCTGCGCGGCGAGGGCGAGCCGACCAGCGAGCTGCGCATGCACCTCGCCGCCTACGACGAGCGCCCCGACGTGCGCGCCGTCGTGCACGCCCACCCGCCGATCGCCGTGGCCTTTACGCTCGCCGACGTCTCGCTGGCCTCGTGTGTGCTGCCCGAGGTCGTGCTCACGCTCGGGGTGGTGCCGACGGTGCGCTACGCGACCACCGGCACCGAGGCCCTGGCCGAGGCCCTGCGGCCGTACCTGCGCCAGCACGACTGCGTGCTGATGGACCGCCACGGCGCGGTCTGCGTCGGCGGCGACCTGCTGCGGGCCTTCTGCAACCTCGAGACGCTCGAGCACACCGCCAAGATCATCAAGGCGGCCCGCGATCTGGGCGGGGCCAAGGCCCTGCCCGCCGACGAGGCGGTCAAGCTGCGCAGCCTCGGCCTCGACCGCTACGGCGGTCCGCCCGCCGCGGTGGCCCGCAAGGACGCGCCGGGCGCCGACCTGCCCCCGAGCTGCACCTGCGACGGCGGGGCCGCCCCTGACGCGGTCGAGGGGGGCGCGCGCACGGCGGGCCTGGTCGCCGCCGCGCTCTCCGCCGCGCCGGCCGCGGGCGCGCCGAGCCCCCGGGCGGTCCCGGCGCCTGCGCCGACCAGGGCCCCGGCGGCTCCGGTGACCGCGTCCTTGGATCAGGGCGCGCTGGTCGACGCCCTGGCCCGTGAGGTGCTCGCGGCCATGGGGCGGAGATGAGCGGGACCGCGGGGCGCGGCGCGGAGGGGAGCGGCGCGGAGCGCAGCGGCGCCGAGGGGAGCGCGGCCGCTGGCGCCGACCCGCAGGGGAGCGCACCCGTTGGCGCCGACCCGCAGGGGAGCGCACCCGC
>JBJONS010000086.1:0-14812 GCA_046051725.1 Pseudomonadota bacterium
CGCCAAGTGAGCCTGCGGCGGGCGGGGCAGGCGCTGCGCGCGCTCGGCGCGGCGGCGGCGCTGACCTTGCTCGCCGGGGCCGCCGGCGCCCAGCAGCCGGGCGCGGCGGCTCCTCTGGGCGCGGCGGGTCAGCCGGGCGCGCCGGTCCGGCCGAGCCTCGAGATCGACCGGGTGGCGGCCATCGTCAACGACGACGTGATCACCATCTCTGACGTCTACGAGCTCGGCCGCGACGAGATCTTGGCCACGGCCCGGGCCAAGGCCGGCGATCCGGCGGCGGCCAAGTCCGCGGTGCGCGAGCTCGAGCTCGAAGTGCTCGACGTGCTCATCATGCGCCGGCTCATCCGCCAAGAGATCGTGCGGCTCAACCTCGACGTCACCGACGTCGAGCTCGAGCGGTCGATCGAGGACGTCGCCAAGCGCAACAACCTCACCGTGATCCAGCTGCGCGAGGCCGTCGCCCAGCAGGGCATCGCCTGGGACCAGTACCGCGACGAGATGCGCGAGGGCCTGCGCGAGGCCAAGTTCAGCCAGGCCGTGATCCAGCCGCGGGTCACCATTTCGGACGACGAGCTGCTCGCCGCCTACAAAGAGAAAGAGGCCGAGAGCCGCGCCCCCGCCGAGCGGGACGTCGGCGCGGTCTGCTTCAAGGTCACCGGCGCCGACCCCGCCGCGGGGCTCAGCGCCGCGGTCGCCAAGGCCACGGCCGCCGCCGCCCAGATCACCGGCCCCGACTCGCTCATCGCCGCCGCGGCCACCCTGGACGAGTGCGGCACCGGCGGCAGCCTGGGCACGTTCAAGATCGGCCAGCTGCCGGTCGACGCCGAGCGGGCCCTGCTCGAGGCCGGCCTCGGCAAGCCGACCCGGCCGGTGCAGATCAAGGACCGCGTCTTCGTGCTGATGATCGTCGCCCAGCGCGCGGCGGGCCTGCCGCCCTTCGAAGAGCTGCGCGAGGCCCTGCTCGACCAGGTCTACGGCCAGCGCGCCCAAGACGAGATGGACCTCTGGTACCGGGCCCAGCGCCGCCAGGCCGCGGTCGAGGTCAAGCTCGAGGTGCCCGGCGGCCTCGGCGCGCTCTGAGGGCGCCGTGTCGCTGCACCGCCCCCGCACCCTGCTGCTGACCCCGGGCATGGGCGTCGGCCCCGAGCTGAGCCTGCGGGTGCTCGGCGAGGATGGTCACCAGGACGTCGTCCTCATCGGTCGGCGGCGCGCCGTCGAGGCGGCGGGGGCCTTCGCCCGCGGCCTGCGGCTGGTCGAGCTGCCCCTGCCCGAGGCCCGCGCCTACGCCGGCGCAGGGCTGCCCTTCGTGGTCACCGAGGACGGCGACGAGCCCGCCGAGGCCGCCGCGGTGCGCCTCGCCGCCGAGGCCCTGCTGCGCGGCCCGCCCGGCGCCCTGGTCACCGGCCCGATCCACAAGAAGCGGCTGGCCGAGCGCGGCTTTCGCTTCCAGGGCCACACCGACTTCCTCGCCCACATCTGCGGCGTGCCCGACGAAGAGGTGATGGCCTTCGTGGGCGGCGAGCTGCGGGTGGCGCTGGTCACGACGCACATCCCGCTGTCGGCCGTGCCGGCGGCGATCACCGCGCCGCGCCTGCGCCACGTCATCACCACCGCGACCAGCGCGCTGCACACCGAGCTCGGCCTGCACCCCCGGCGGGTGCTGGTCTGCGGCCTCAACCCCCACGCCGGCGAAGAGGGCCTGCTCGGCCGCGAAGAGCTCGACACCATCGGGCCGGTCTGCGCCGCGCTGGTCGCCGAGGGCTGGCCGGTCGAGGGCCCGGTCTCGGCCGAGACCGCGTTCATGGAGGCCCGGGCCGGCCGCAGCGAGCTGGTCGTCGCGATGTACCACGACCAGGGCCTGGCCCCGCTCAAGGCGGTGGACTTCGGCCGCTCGGTCAATTGGAGCCTCGGCCTGCCGATCGTCCGCACCAGCGTCGACCACGGCACCGCCGACGCCCTGGTCGGCACCGGCCGCGCCCAGCCCCACTCGACCCGGGCGGCGCTGGCCCTCGCCCGCCAGATCGTGCGCCAGCGCGGCTGGGCATAGGGAACCGCCGCGCGCGCCGGTGGTCCCGCCCCGCGTTGGAGGTCCGATGCCCCGCCGCGCCCTCGCCCTCGCCCTGACCCTCGGGGCGGCCCCGGCCGCCGCCGCCCCGGCCGACCGCTGGGTCAACGCCGGCGCCCTCGCCGGGGACGCCGCGCTCTCGGACCTCGCCCGGGGCCAGCGCGGGCCCGCCCGGCGCCAGCTCGAGGCCCGCCTGCGGGCCGCCGCGGACCCCGCCGACCGCGCCGCGCTGTCCTGCCTCATCGGCGCGGTGCTGTTGGCCGACGGGCAGCACGCCCGCGCGATCAGCGTGCTGGACGCTGTCCCCGACGATGCGGCCTGCGCCGGCCGGGCGCGGTTCGACGCGGCCGAGGCCGCTTGGGCCCAGGGAGATCAGGCCGGCGCCTACGCGCGGCTGCACGCGGCCAGCGCGCGGGCGCTCGGCCCCGAGCGGGAGCTGGCCTTGGTCCAGCGGCTCTCGACCCTCGCCGACCAGCGGGCCCGGCCCGCCGCCCCGATGGACCCCGAGGAGCGCGCGCTGCGGTCCTTGGCGCTGTCCCGCGAGGTCCCGATCGCCGCCCTGCGCCCCGTCGCCGAGGCGACCGCCCGGCGCCTCACCGTGCTGCCCCCGGGCCCGCGCCCCGAGCAGCGCTTGATGATGTACGGCGACCCGCTCGCCGCCGTCTGCGCCGGCCGCCTGATCCAAGTGTTTCAACAGGATCCGGACCCTGAGCTGCTCTGGCTGGCCGCCCCGCTCGGCGGGATCGACCCCGAGCCCGACCTGCTGGCCGCCCTGGGCGACCGCCCGGCCGACGACTGGGCCCGCGCCCTGGTGCGGCGCCGCCACGACCCGGCCCAAGCCGCGCTGCTGATGGAGCGGGCGATCGCCGCGGCCCCGCCCGGCCCGACCACCGCGGCCTGGCGGCTCGAGGCCGCCGCCGACCTGATCGAGGCCGAGGAGCTCGGGCGCGCGCGCGCGCTGCTGCTGCCCCTCGTCGAGAGCGACGTGGTGGAGGACCAACGCGCCGCGCTCCGGGCGCTGGTGCAGATCGAGCCGGCCCTCGCCCCCACCGCGCGCGCCGCCGCCGAGGCCGCGGCCCTGCGCCGGTCGGCGCTGCTGGCCCTCGATCCGGGCTCGCCGGAGCGGCCCGCCCTCGAAGAGGACCTGCGCCACGATCGCCTCGCCGCCGCCCGGGCGCTGGCCGCCGAGCAGGGCGCCGCCGCCTTGCCGGCCTACGACGCCCTGCTCGCCGAGGCGCCCCGCGGGCCGGCCCGCGCCGAGATCGCGGCCGAGGCGGCCAGCCTCGCCCTGTCCGCCGCGCCCCCGGCCGACGCCGAGGCCCGGCTGGCGGCCCTGCTCGCCGACGGCGCCGATCCCGACCGCGCGCTGCGGGGCCTGCACCAGCTCCGCGCGGCCCGCGACGGCGGCGAGGCGGCCTTGGCCTGGCTCGACGCCCTGGCCGCGGCGCCCGGCGGCGCCCCCGCCGCAGCCTTGGCCGCCGCCCTGCGCCAGCCGGCCCTGCACCTCGAGGCCGGCCGCCGCCCTGGCGATCCGCCCGTTGGCCCCCGCGCGCCGCGCACGGCCACGGTCGCGCTGCAGGTCCGCGGCGTGGACCGGGTCAGCCTGCGCCTGCACGCCATCGACCCCGAGGCCCTGCTGCGGGCCGGCGGCCAGATCACCGATCTCGAGCAGCTCGACGTCGGGGTCGTGCGCCCCGACGCCGAGTGGACCCAGGCCTTGGCTGGCGGCCAGCCCGGGGTCGACCGCCGCCTGCCGCTTCAGGTGCCGGTGCCCGGCTTTGGGCTCTACGCCCTGACCGCGGCCACCCCGACCACCGAGGCCAAGGTGCTGCTGCTGCACGGCGAGGCCGAGCTGCTGCTGCGCGGCGTCGGCGAAGAGCTGCTCATCGGCGTGCTGGCCGGCGGGCAGCCCGCGCGGGGCGCCTCGGTCTGGGTGCGGACGCGCGACGGCGTGGCCGCGCACCGGACCGGCCCCGACGGCCTGCTGCGCCTCGCGGTGCCCCAGGGGCAGGCGCAGGTGCTGGCCTTGACCGCCCGCGGGCCCGCCCTGGCCGAGGTCGCCTGGAGCGCCGCGGTCCCGCCCACGACGGGGGTGCAGTTCTTCGCCCAGACCGACCGCTCGGCCTACCTGCCCGGCGAGCCGGTCGAGCTGCTGCTCGTGGGCCGGCGCCAGCCCCTCGCTCCGCGGCCGGGGGAGCCGGGCCGCGGCCCGCTGCGCGGTGAGGTCGACGTGTGGATGGTCCACAACGGCGCCCGCATCGGCGGCGCGCGGGGCCGGCTCGGGCCCGACGGGGGCCTGACGCTGCGCCTGACGCTGCCCGCCGGCCTGCGCGCGGGCGAGGTCGAGCTGCACGCCCAGCTCGACGGCGCGCCCGGCCCCGAGCGGGTCAGCGTCGTGCGGGTCGCCCCGGCCACGCCCGCCGACGCCCTGGACCTCGACTGGGCCGACGGGCAGCCGCGGGTGCGCGACGGCCTCGGCCTGCCGGTCGCGGGCGCCCCGATCCGCGTGCGGACCGCGGCCACGCTGGGCGGGGGCCCCGCGCAGGTGCTCTGGACGGGCCCCGACGGGCGGGTGGCCCCGCCGCCGACCGGCGCGCTGCGGCTCGAAGCCCAGCTCGCCGCAGAGGGCGCCCCGTGGGTCCCGGCCCCGGCGCCGGGCCCGGGCCTTGAGGCCCCGGCACCGACCATCGAGGCGGGTCTCGTCGGGGATGACGGTCTGGACGTCACCTTGGGCGGACCGGCCGGGTCCTACACCCTGCTGGTCGCGCGCGGCGCGCCGCCGCCGGCCCCGGCGCCGCCGCCGGCCGCGCCTGGCGGGCCCCTGCCGGAGGGCTTTGCGGCCGGGGCCTCCTGGTCCGGTCCGGTGCCCGCCGCCGCGGGACAGGCCCTGGCCCTGCGCGAGCTGCGCCGCGTGCCGGTCCGGCTGGGCGCGGACGGCGCCCACACCGAGGCCCTGCGCGGGCTCGACCTCGCCGATGCGGCGGCCGACGGCGCTCTGGTGCTCACGCTGGTGCCCGAGATCGGCGTCGACGCCGCCCGCTCGGCCGCGCTGCGCCTGCCGCTGCCCCCCGCCGCGGGGGCGCGGGGCCCGGGCCTGCGGCTGGCGCAGCCGGCGGGCGCGGCGGTGCCGGCCGGCGGCGTGGTCACGGCCACGCTGGTGGGCCCGGCCCTGGTCAGCCTCGAGGGCGTGGGCGCCGAGGGCGTGGTGCTGCTCGGCGCCGGTCCGCAGCGCGTGGCCCTGCCGCTGCCGGCGGTCGAGCCGAGGCTCGTGTTGGTGGCCACCGGCCCCGACGGCCAAGCGGCGGCCGAGCCGGTGCAGATCCGCGCCGGGCTGCAGGTCGCCCTGCAGCGCGGGGCCGACGGCGCGCTCGAGGTCCTGGTGCGGGACGCCCACGGTCGACCGGCCCGGGCCCGGGTGGCCCTGCGGGCCCAAGACCCCCGACTGACCGGCCGCGGCGCGCCGGTGCTGCACCCGCTCGGGGGTCGACCGGGGGGAGGCGGCGCCGGCGTGGGCGGCGCGCTCTGGTCGGCGGCCACCGCGGGCCCGATCGCCGCCGGCCTGCTCGCCGAGGCGGAGCGGGAGGTCCAGGCGGCCCGGGCGGCCGCCGCGGCCCGCGGAGAGCTGCTCGACAGCCCGCTGGCCGAGGCCTTTGACGGCCTGGAGCCGATCATCCTCGGCGCGGTCGGCACCGTCGGGCGCGGCGGCGGGGGCGTCGGCTCCGCCAGCGGCAGCGGCTACGGCCGGGCCGGCGCGGCCTGGGGGGCCGGGTCGAGCGGCGGCGGCCGGCACAGCTTTCCGGTGGCCCACCGCGAGCGCTTGTTGTGGGTGGTGGCCGAGACCGGCGCGGACGGGCGCCTCCGGGCGCCCCTGCCGGCGCTGGACGGCTTGGCCGAGGGCGCGGTGGTCGAGGCCCTCGCCATCTCCCCCGCGGCCTTGGGCTGGGCCCGCCTGCCCCTGCCGCCCTCCTCCTCCCCCCGCTTGGTGGTCCACGCGCGCGGCGCCCCGGCCCCGATCGGCCAGGGTCCGGCCCTGCCCGCGCCGGGAGCGCTCGGCGAGCTCGGCCCCGAAGACCAGCTCTCTGCCCAGGTCTGGGCCCACAACCCCAGCGCGGCTCCGGTCCAGTTGACCGTGGTGGGTGACGGCGCGCCCCGCCCCCTGTCCCTCGCCCCGGGGGCCGCGGCGGCGGTGCCCACCTCTCCCCTGCGGCCGGGGGAGGAGCGCACCCTGCGCCTGGAGCAGGACGGGCGCACGGTGGCCTCCCTCCGGCTCTCGGCCGCCCTGACCCCGCCGGTGCACGCCGACCCGGCCGGGCGGCTGGTTCGGGTGCGCCGCAGCGCCGAGGGCGGCCTCCCCCTGTTCGCGGTCGCCGCTGAGGTGTCTCCGCGCGAGGCCCGGGGCCACCGGCCGGCCGTCGCCGAGCGGGGCCGCGCGCTGCTCGCCGCCTTGCCCGCGCTCGACGCCGACGAGGCCGCGCGCGCCACCGCCGACCTGCGGCTCATCGCCGTGACGCTGTGGGGGCCCCGCGGCCGTCCGTCCGGCCGGGCCGAGAGCAGCCCGCAGGAGGTCGCCTTCGCCGGCGCGCTCGCCGCCCTGCCCGACGCCGGCGCCCCGGCGCGCGGGGTGCTCGAGGCCTTGGCCGCCCAGGCCGACGCCCAGGTGCAGAACAGCGGCGACCGGGTCGCGGCGCTGTGGGGCCGGGCGGTGGCGGGCCTGCCGGTCGACGAGCCGGCGCTCGGCCGCCTGCTGCGGGAGGCCGCGCAGCTCAGCCCGGCGGAGCGCGCCCGCCTCGGCCTGTGCCTGCACGCCCTCGGCCGGCCGGTCCCGGCGGCGCTGCGCGGAGACAGCGGCCTGCTCGGCGCCGTGCTCGAGGCCCGCCTCGGCGTGGACGGCCCTGGCCTCGCCTGGGCCCAGTCGGGCGCCCCGCTGCCGCCCCCCGGCGCCCCGCTGCGGGCCGAGGCCGTCGAGCTGCTGCGGCGGGCGGGCGCGCAGCGGGCCCTGCGCCCTGATCGCGCCCCGGCAGAGATCTTCGTCAACGGCGTGCAGCAGGGCGTGCTCGAGGCGGCCCCCGGCGCCGAGCTGCGCCTGCTGGTGCCGGCGGGCGCCGCCCTCTCCCTGCGCGGCGGCCCGGCCCTGCTCGAGCGCGGCGAGGACGTCGCGGCCGCCCCCGCCGCTGCTCCTGCGCTGTGGGTGGAGCGCCGGCCCGCCGATCCGACCGGGGGCGCGCTGCACGCGCCGCAGCTGGAGCCGCGCGCGCGCGAGGGCCGGGCGCCGGCCTGCGGTGGACCGGCCCAGCCCTGCGTGATCCACGCCGGGGACGCGCTGTCCATCGACGCCGCCGAGGGGCTGCGCGGGCTGACCGTCCCGGCTGGCCTGCACGTGGTGGCCGAGCGGACGCTGGAGGCCGCGCAGCCCGGCGCCTGGGTGCTCGACGGCCTCTCGGCGACCGGCGCCGACGGGCAGCTGGTCGCGGCCGCGCCCCTGCACCTCGTCGTCTTGCCGGCGGGGGCGCCCGCGGGCGGGGGTGCCCTGCCCCTCGAGCGCCCCGCCGCCCTCGCCCTGGCCCGCGGCCAGGCCGCGGTCGGCCAGGACCCGCGCCCGGCGCTCGCGGCGTGGCCGGCCTTCGACGCCTGGACGGCCGAGGAGCGCGCCGAGGTCATGCGCTTGCGCTGGGAGGCCAGCGCAGGCGAGGGCCCGGCCGCCCGGGTGGCCGCCTTCGAGTCGCTGCGCGACGCCGCCCCCCACGCCAACCTCAGCCTCAGCGAGGTGCGGGCGGTGGCCGAGGCCTACGCCGCGGCCGGCCAGCTCTCTCGCGCCTGGACCGTGCAGCGCGCGGCGCTGAGCGCGGCTTTTGTGGCCGAGGCCCAGCCGATCCGCGCGGTGGAGGACCAGCTCGGCGCCCTGCTCGGCCTGCGCCTGATGCGCGAGCTGGCGGCGCGCTCCCCTGCCCTGCCCGCCGTGGTCGAGGCCGAGTCCCTGCTCTCGGGCGAGCTCAGCCGCATGGCCGAGGCCGGCGCCCCCGAGGAGCTGCAGCGGGAGGGCATGGGCGCGGCCGACCTGCGCCTGCTCGCCGCCGCCTGGGACCGCGAGTTCCTCGCCCTGCACCCCGACGCGCCCGAGCGGGTGCAGGTGGGCTTTCAGCTCGCCCGGGGCCTGCTCGCCTTGGGCGCCCCGGCCGAGGCGGCCCGCTGGGCGGCCGAGGTGGGCCAGGGCGCGCCGGCCGACCCGGCGCTCGACGCCCTGCGCTTCACCGAGGCCCTCGCCCGCCTCGAGCTCGGGCAGGACCGCGCCGCTGGCGCCATTTTGACCGATCTGCGCGACGGGCGCTGGCCGCTCGAGGGCGGCGCCACCGGCCCCTCACCGCTCGGCCCCGACGCCGCCTACGGCCTCGCCCGCCTGCACGAGGCGGCGGGGCGGCTGGACGCGGCCGCCGCGGCCTACGCCGAGGTCGGCGCGCGCTTCCCCGAGGCCGCCCAGGCCGCGGCCCTGCTGCGGCGCACGACCCTCGAGACGCCCACGCCCCTGCTCTACAGCCCGGGCACCGACGTCCGCGTGCCCGTCCAGCTCGCCAACCTCGACGAGGTGGCCATCACTGCCTACCCGCTCGACCTGCGGACCATCTTCTTGCGCGACGGCGGCCTCGACGGGGCGCTGACCGTCCCGGTGGCCGGGGTCAGCCCGGCCTGGTCGACCCGGGAGCGGGTGCGGGCGGGCCCCTACGCCGCCACGCAAGAGCTGCGGCTGCGCCTGCCCGGGCCGGGCGCCTGGCGGCTGCAGCTGAGCGGCGGCGGGCAAGAGGCGGCGGCGCTGGTCGTGGTCAGCGCGCTGCAGCTCAGCGCCGAGGAGGGTCCGGCCGGCCTGCGGGTGGCGCTGCGCCGCGGCGGCGCGCCGGCGGCGGGGGCCGAGCTGCGGGCCCAGGGCCCCGGCGGGGTGGTCGCGGCCAAGGCCGACGCGCGCGGGGTGGCGGTGGTGCCCGGCGGGTCGCAGGTCTTCGCCTGGCAGGGCCCGCACGTGGCCTTCAGCCCGCTGCAGCCGGGCGGGGGCGGACGGGCCGCGCGGGGTGCTCCGGCGCCGGCGGCGGCCCCGGGCCTGTTCCAGGGCCTCGACCAGCGCATGCGCGCCCAACAGGAGCGCAATTCCGTAGAGTACGACGCTGTCTTCGACGAGGCCGCCGGGGGCGTGGACGCCAGCGCGCTCTGAGCGGGCCCGGCGGCGCGCCCCCGCTCGTCTCTTAGGGACAGTTGCCGAGATCACCGACCGCGAGGCTCACCTCGACGCCTCCGCCGGTGTCGGCGCCGCCGGTGTCGGTCGCGGCCGGCGCGGCCTCGAGCGGCACCGGGCAGCTCGGCACGTCCTCGCGCCCCGCGAAGGCGCTGGCCGTGTCGCCCCGGGCCCGACAGTCGGTCCAGACCGTCGCCTCGGTGTCGCTGACGAAGACCGAGAGGGCGAGGTCTTCGAGGCTGTCGCAGGTGAACCGGGTGCTGACCCCGGCCACCGCCTCGGCGCGGTCGGCCTCGACCCCCAGGCTCAGGCTCAGGCAGTCGGCGCTGCCGTTCGCGGCGGCCTGCACGCTGCCAAAACTGTGGGCCTCGACCGCGGCGGGGTCGGTGCCCCACAGCAGCAGCCCGGTCGCCGCCCAGGCGTCGGTGCGCACCCGCAGGGTCCAGCGGCCCGCGTCGGTGGCGCAGCTGAGCGACAGGCCCTCGATCTGGCCCTCACCGGGGTTGAAGAGCGAGGGGTCGCGGGTGGGCGGCTCGACCGAGGGAGGCCCGCAGGCGGCGAGGCCGAGCAGGACGGCGGGCAGCAGGCGGAGGGGGCGGGCCCGCATGGGCGCTCCGGTCGCGGCGGCGCCGCTCAGAAGGTCGGGGTGGTCTCGACGCAGCCGTCGGGCACGGCGCCGGACCCTCCCCACGAGTGGCAGGCGAAGGGGGTGTCGTCGCCGCCGGCGAAGAGGCGCAGCGTGGCCCGCAGCTCGGCCGAGGGGTCGGTCGGGTTGCACGAGAACAGCGTGCTGACGCCAAGGGTGACCCGGTCACCGCAGCTCGACAGCGGGAAGCAGCCGGCGGTGTCGAGCACCACCAGCTCGTCGCCCCGCTCCTCCCAGAAGCCCTGCGGGTCGCGGTCGATGACCGGCAGGGGGTGGGTCTCGGACCAGGGGTTGGCCGAGAGCCCGCCGGTCCGCAGCTCGAGGGTGGCCCGAGAGAGGGTGCCCTCGCTCACCGCGCTGACCCACCACGCGCCGTCGAGGCCGCAGGAGGGGTCCTCGGACGGCAGGCAGCAGCCAAAACTGAGGGTCTCTAAGCGGGGGGCGCCCGCATAGACCTCGAGCGCGCGCGGGGCCACGCAGGGGCGCACCACGCAGGTGGTGTCGACCCCACAGCCCCCGAGCAGGGCCGCGGACAGGGCGGCGGCGGCCCTCACCCGGCCTCAGCGGGGGAGGTGGACCGGTCGATGCCCGCCCCGTCGAGAGAGGACAGGGCGCGCGGGCCCCCTTCTGTCGTGGCCCCGCGCTCTTCGGCCTCGGCCTCGGCCTCGGCGGCGCTCATCAGCGCGGCGGCGGCCTGGGCCCAGGGCTGGCGCCTCCACCCGCCGAGGGCCTGCGGCCGGCCGGCCTCGGCGCGGGCCGCGGCCAAAAACAGGCGCCGCTCGATCTCCACCAGCAAGGCCGCGGTGCCCTCGCCGGTCTGTGCGCTCACCGCCAGGGCGCCGAGGCGCTGGCGCAGCTCGGCGGCGCGGGCGGCGGGCACCGCGTCGACCTTGTTGAGCACCACGAGGCGCGGCGCGCCGGCCTCGATCTGGTCGAGGGTGCGCTCGACCTCGACCATGTGCAGCTCGAGCTCGGGGCTGGTCGCGTCGACCACGTGCAGCAGAAGATCGGCCTGCACGCTCTCTTCGAGGGTCGAGCGAAAGGCGTGCACCAGCGCCTCGGGCAGCGCGCGGATGAAGCCGACCGTGTCGGTCAGCACCACGTCGCGGGCCTCGGGGAAGCGCAGGCGGCGGCTCGTCGGGTCGAGGGTGGCGAAGAGCTTGTCTTCGGCGTCGACCTCGGCGTTGGTCATCGTGTTGAGCAGCGTCGACTTGCCGGCGTTGGTGTAGCCGACGATGGCGACGTGGGGCAGGCCGACCCGGCGGCGGCGGGCCCGGCGCAGGGCGCGCTGGCGGCCGAGCTCTTCGAGCAGGTGCTCGAGCCGGGTCTCGCGCTCATCGGCGCGCCGGCGGTTGATCTCGAGCTTGGTCTCGCCCGGGCCGCGGCCGCCGATGCCGCCGGTCAGGCGGCTCATCGCGGTGGGCATCAGCGCGAGGCGGGGCTTGCGGTAGCGCAGCTGGGCGAGCTCGACCTGCAGCTTGCCCTCGCTGCTGGTCGCGCGCTGGCTGAAGATGTCGAGGATGAGCTGGGTGCGGTCGATCACCTTGAGCTCGGTCTCGGTGGCGATGTTGCGCAGCTGGCTCGGCGAGAGCTCAGAGTCGAAGACGAGCACGCTGGCGCCGAGCTGCATGGCCCGCACCAGCACCTCTTGCAGCTTGCCCGAGCCGAGCACGGTGCGGCCCTCGAAGACCTTGCGCACCTGCAGCACGCTGTCTTTGACGTCGAGGCCGGCGGTCTCGGCGAGGCGGGCGAGCTCGGCGAGGCTCGCCCGGGCCTCTTCGGCGTCGCCCAGCGTCACGCCGACCAGCACGCAGCCCTCGCCGTCGCTGACCTTGCGGGTGCTCTCGACTTTGGAGAAGCGGCCCTCGAGCTCTTTGATGAACTCTTGGAAGTCTTCGGACCACTGGTGCACGTTGGCCCGGCGCTCGGTCTGCCAGGGCAGCTCGGCGCCCGGGGCGTCGGCCAGCTCGATGAGCGCGGCGCCCCGCTCGGGGTCGATCTCGGGGCGGACCCAGCCGAGCTCGACCCCGCCGGGCAGGCCGTCGGGCTGGGCCTGGATGACCAGCACCAGATCGAGCCGCAGCAGGATGAGGTCGGTGAGGTCGTCGCGGCTGAGGCCCTCGCCGCGCAGGTGCGTGTGCACGAGGCGCAGCCCGCGGAAGCGCCCCGCGCCCGCCCGCGCGCGGCTCAGATCGGGGATGAACAGGCGGTGGGCGTCGCCGACCACCACCAGCTCGACCTCGCCGCGCCGGTCGATGAGCAGGCCGATCTGGCGGTTGAGCAGGCGCGAGAGCTCAGACAGCCGCCGGGCCAGCTCGGGGCTGACGAAGGCGGCCGGGGGCACGCGCCGGTCGTAGAGCGCCTGCAGGGCGCGGCTCTCGCTGGCGCCCAGGCCCTCGGTGTTGCCGTGCAGGGTGCGGATGGGTCCTCCTCGGCGGACGCGGGCCGCCTGCCGAGGCTTATCGCAGCCTGTCGGAGCCCACAGGCGGGGCCCGGCGGGAGGAGGGGCCGGCGCTCAGCGGGCGGCGGGGGCGGCCTGGGCGGCCTCGTCCTCGGCCAGCAGGCGGATGGCGCTGTGCTGGGCCGGGTACTTGCCCTGGACGTTCGCGTACACGGCGCGCAGGTGGTCCATGTCGCGCTTTACGTCGCCGGTCAGGGTGTACTCGCCGAGGATGCCGCCGCGCTTCTGCTTGTAGTCGAGGAAGCCGAGCACCAGCGGCACGTTGGCCTTGCGGGCCATGTGGTAGAAGCCCGAGCGCCAGTGGTCGGCCTTCTTGCGCGTGCCGTCGGGGGCGACGGCGAGGTACATCCCGTCGGCCGCGGCGAAGGACTCGGCGACCTGGGTGACCATGTCGTTGCTTTTGCTGCGGTTGACGCCGATGCCGCCGAAGTAGGTCACGAAGGTCTTGAACGGGAAGCGCAGCGCCTCTTGCTTGGTGATGAAGCTGAGGCGCACCCCGAGGGTCCAGGCCACGAAGATCATGATCGGGCCATCCCACAGCGTGGTGTGGGGCGAGGCCACGAACAGGGCCTTGGGCACGGTGGGCATGCCGCCCACGGCCTGCCAGCCCATGAGCTTGAGCATCGTCCGGGCGAACCAGCGGCCGAACGCCGGCGGGCGCGGGCCGGGGTGAACCAGGCTGGTGGTGGGCAGGGGGTGGACGTCGGCGGTGGGCGTGGTCGTGGCCATGCCCCGATCCTCCCCCGCGGCCGCCGCGCGCCGTGTCCCCCCGCGGCGACACTTCTGTCACCGTTGTGTCTGCGGCCCGGGCCCCGCCGGCCTCCCCCCGCTCATGCCGCGGAGCCCCCGGGCCGAAGCCCGTGCCATGACCGACCGCGCCCCCCCGCGTCTCTGCTGCCCGCCCTGGCTCCTGTGGGGGCTGTGGGCGGGCTGCTACAGCCCCACCCCAGCGCCCGACGACAGCGGTGCTGGGGGCGCTGCCGGCGAAGAGGACCGCGACGGCGACGGCGCCCCCGCCGGGCGGGACTGCGACGACCGCGACGCCAGCCTGCGGCCCGGCGCGGTCGAGATCTGCGACGGGCGCGACAATGACTGCGACGGCCTGATCGACGACGCCGACACCAACATCAACCGCTTCACCCAGCTTCGCCTCTACGCCGACGCCGACGGCGACGGCTTCGGGGCCGGCCCATCGGTGGGCTACGCCTGCGCTGCCCCGGCGGGCCAGGCGGCCAACGACGCCGACTGCGACGACGCCGACCCCAGCGCCCACCCCCGGCACCCCGAGCGCTGCGACGGGATCGACAACGACTGCGACACGCTGACCGACGACGCCGACCCCGACGTCGACCAGACCACCGCCCGCGACTGGTTCACCGACCGCGACGGCGATGGCTTCGGCGCGCCGGGCACCGGCACCCTGGCCTGCGCCCCGCCGAGCCGCAGCGCCGACAATGACCTCGACTGCGATGATGGCGACGCGCTGAGCTACCCTGGCGCGCCCGAGGCCTGCGACGGCGTCGACAACGACTGCGACGGCGCGCTGGACCTCGCCAGCCCGGACCTCGAGAGCTGCCCTGCCGCGGTGGCCACCCGGCGGGTCGAGGGCGGCGCGGCCGGCGACCGGGCCGGCGCCGCGCTGTCCTGGGTCGGCGACCTGTCCGGCGACGGCCTGCCCGACCTCGGGCTCGGCGGGCCGGGCGTCGACAGCCGCGGCGATGAGAGCGGCGTGGTGGCCATCATCCCCGGGCCGCCCCCGCCGACAGCCAGCGCCGCCCGGGCGGCCCTGCGGGTGGTCGGGGCCGGCCCCGGCGACCAGCTCGGCCCGCTGGTGGGCCTCGGCGACATGAACGGCGACGGCTTCGATGACCTCGCGGTGCAGGCGCCGGGGCACGGCGCGGGCGAGGGCCTGCTCGCGGTGGTCTACGGTCCGATGAGCCTCGCCGAGCGGGTCGACGCGCTGCCGGCGCGGGTGGTGGGCCTCGGGGCCGGCGCGGGGCGGGCCCTGCCGATGGCCGGGCCGGGCGACGTCGACGGCGACGGCCTTGCCGAGCTCTTGGTGGCCGACCCCGAGGACGACCGCGGGGCGCGGGGCGGCGGGGTGGTCTGGCTGTTCGGCGGGCCGGTGTCATCGCGGCAGACCCGGGCCGACGCCCGGGCCGAGCTCTGGGGCGGGGCGCCGGGCCTCGGCCTGGGCGCCCTGGCCGCGGCGGGGCCCGACCGGGCGGCGAGCGACCTGAACGGCGATGGGCTCGCTGATCTGGTGGTGGGCGCGCCCGGCGACGGCGAGGCGGCGGCCGAGGGCGGCGCGGTCTACGTGCTGCTCGGGCCGGTGGCGGGAAAGCTGGCCGCCAGCGACGCCGCCTTCGTGCTGCGCGGCGGGGTCGAGGCGGGCCGCGCCGGCGCGTCCATCGCCCTGCC
>JBJONS010000087.1:0-10030 GCA_046051725.1 Pseudomonadota bacterium
TGCTCAGGGCGGCGAGGGCGTTGGCCGAGGTGTCGAGGTTGATGGCCGAGATGCCGAGGCCGTTGGTCGTGATGTTGATGAGGTCAATGGCGATCTGGCTGTTGGCGTCAGCGTTGACACCGACCTGCACGTTGATGCTGCTGGTCGCGCCGTTGCTGAGCTGGATGCCGTTGAACTCGGTCACGGCGGCGATGCGGCCGATCTCGGACCGCAGCTGCGAGAACTCGTCCTGGATGTAGGAGCGCTCCTCGTTGGCGAGCGTCTCGGACGCGCTCTGGACCGCGAGCTCCCGCATGCGCTGCAGCATGTCGGAGACCTCGTTGGTCGCGCTCTCGGCCGTCTGGATCAGCGACAGGCCGTCGTTGGCGTTGCGCACGCCCTGACGGGCGCTGATGATGGTCGTTTCGAGGTTGGTGGCGACCCCGAGCCCAGCGGCGTCATCGGCGGCCTTGTTGATGCGGGCACCGCTCGAGATCTTCGCGAGCGAGGCCGCGAGGCCCTTCTGGGTCCGGTTGAGGTTGCCGGCGCCCATGAGCGCGGAGACGTTGGTGCGGACAGACAATGCCATAGTGATGTTCCTCTGCTCGTTGGAGAGCACCGGGCCGGTCGGTGAGGCCGCGACGGAGTCTGGGGCGACCGAGCAATGAGAGCGTCATCGCGATCAGTCGATCAGTACCACGGGCGAGGCCAGGAGTCACCACGGGGGTCCGTGGAGCCGATGGCCGGTGTGCAGGTTTGGGGCAGGACGCCGGGCAGGCCCCAGCGCCCCAACATCAGCAGTGACGGAGCCTTCGCTCGTCCCACGCTGGACCCAGGCTCTGGGCACCATGGATCCTGTGGATCGTCGGACCATCCCCGCGGCAATTCAAGCCCACCGCTGAAATTCATCCGCACGGGCCCGTGGGCGCGGCGACTCGGCCACGACGGGGGACCGCGATAGGCGCCCCGAGATCGCCCCGGAGCATCGACATGCAGCCCCAGCCCTCCTCCTTTGCCGATGACGGCCGCGCCGCGGCCCCTGTCCCCCGCAGCGTCCAGGTCCGCGCCGCCGTTTCTGGCGGACCGCCGGTTGTCCCGGGGCGTCCCGCGCGCATGAACCTGCGGTCGGTGCTCGATCAGCACCTGCTCAGCCGGGTCGAGAAGCCGAGCCGGTACCTCGGGAGCGAGGTGAACGCCGTCACTCCCGACAAGAAGGATCTCGGCGAGGTCCGGGTCCGCATCGCCCTGGCCTTCCCCGATCTCTACGACATCGGGCTCGGCAACCTCGGCCTCCACATCCTCTACGCGGTCCTCAACCAGCGGCCCTGGGCCTGGTGCGAGCGGGTCTACGCGCCAGGGCTCGACATGGAGCGCCTCCTCCGCGAGGACGGCCTCCCGCTCTTCGCGCTCGAGAGCAAAGACAGCCTCGACGCCTTCGACGGGATCGGGTTCACCCTCCAGTCCGAGCTGACCTTCACCAACATCCTCAACATCATTGATCTCGCTGGCATGCCGGTCCGCACCGCCCACCGCCGCGAGCACGATCCGCTGACCTTCGCCGGCGGCCCGGCGGTCTTCAACCCCGAGCCGCTCGCGCCGTTCATCGACTTCTTCGTGTTCGGCGACGGCGAGGACATCATCGTCGAGATCGCCGAGCTGTTCGACAAGGTGAAGGGGCGCGAGGCCCGCCTCGACGCGCTGGCCCAGCTGCCCGGCGTCTACGTCCCGGCCCGTTTTCCGATGGAACACCTCGAAGACGGCCGGATCCTCCCGCCGGTGGACGCGCCGAAGATCCAGAAGCGCATCGCCCGCAGCCTCGACGGCGCCACCTTCCCGGTCGAGTACATCGTCCCGTTCACCCGCCAGGTCCACGACCGGATCTCGCTCGAGGTGCTGCGCGGCTGCACCCAGGGCTGCCGCTTCTGCCAAGCGGGCATGACGACCCGCCCCGTGCGTGAGCGCAGCATCGAGAACATCTCTGACCTGATGCGCCGCACCCTCGACGCCACCGGCTACGAAGAGGTCTCGTTGGTGAGCCTCTCGACCTGTGACTACAGCCAGGTCAAGCAGATGGTCGACACCGTCGTGCGCCAGGCCGCGCCCGAGCGCGTCTCGATCAGCCTGCCCTCGCTGCGCCTCGACAGCTTCTCGGTCGAGCTGGCCGACATGGTCGCCGGGATCCGCCGCACCGGCCTGACCGTCGCGCCCGAGGCGGCCTCGCCGCGCCTCCGCGCGCTGATCAACAAGTGGATCCCCGACGAGGATCTGCTTGACATGGCCGACAAGGCCTTCGGCCTCGGCTGGGAGCACGTCAAGCTCTACTTCATGATCGGCCTGCCCACCGAGCGCGAGGACGACGTCCAGGCCATCGCTGACCTCACGCTGCGCACGCTGTCGACCGGCCGGCGCCACAACAAGCGCGCCCAGGTCAACACCGGCGTCTCGACCTTCGTGCCCAAGCCCTTTACGCCGCTGCAGTGGGCCGCCCAGATCAGCGTCGAAGAGACCGAGCGCCGGCAGGCCATCCTCAGCGAGCGCTTCCGGCGCTCGGGGGGCGCCATCAAGTTCGGCCGCCACAACCCCTACGAGACCTGGCTTGAGGGCCTCGTGTCGCGCGCCGACCGCCGGGGTGGCGATCTCATCGAGGCCGCTTGGCGCCTGGGCGCCCGCTTTGACGCCTGGGACGAGCACCTCGACATCGGCATCTGGCGCGAGGCCATCGTCCAGGCGGGCACAGACGTCGACTTTGAGCTGCGGGAGCGGCAGGTCGACGAGCGCCTCCCCTGGGACCACATCGACATCCTCATCAAAAAAGAGTGGTTCGTCGAGGACTGGCAGCGGGCCATGCAGCTGCAGCACGCCCAGGACTGCCGGCACAGCAAGTGCCACCGCTGCGGGGTCATCGACCAGGAGCGCGATCTCTGCGCCCACATGCTCCGCAACAGCATCGCTGGGCGCAAGCCCGAGGCCGAGTTTGTCCGGCCGCCGCCGCCGCCCGAGCTCGGCCTGCGCAACCCCGAGCCCGGCCAGCCGCCCGTGCGCCCGCCCGAGCCGCCCGCGGTCCAGCGCCTCATCCTCCGCGTCGGGGTCATCGGTGAGGCGCGCCACCTCGCGCACCTCGAGGCGATGAACGCCTGGATCCGCAGCCTGCGCCGGGTCCGCACCCCCCTGTGCTACAGCGAGGGCTTCCACCCGCACCCCCGGGTCGCCTTCTCGGGCGCCCGCCCGCTCGCTGAGGAGACCCTGGGGGACTACATGGACATCGTGCTGCACCAGCGCGTGAACCCCGCCGAGCTGGTCGCCCAGCTGCAGGCGACCGTCCCCGCCGGGTTCCGGGTCTTCTCGGCCCTCGAGGTGCCCCTCTCGGCGCCCTCCCTGATGTCGACGGTGGCCGGCGCCGACTACCTGTTCTTTGTGAGCGGGGCGCCGGCCGCGCTCGGCGCGCGGGTCGACGCGCTCGTCGCCCAGGAGCAGATCCTCGTCCAGCGCGACGTCAAGCCCAAGCCCGGGCAGCGCCGCCGGGGTCCGCCGGCCCAGCGCACCATCGACCTGCGCCCGAACGTGCGGAGCCTGCGCCGCGGGGGCCCCGACGCCGCCGTCGGCCTCCCGCGCCTGCCGGGCGAGGACGTGCTCGAGGTCAGCCTCGACACCGTCGGCGGTCGGGGCTGCCGTCCCACCGAGCTCATCGAGCTGCTCGGGCTCGAGCCTGCCCAGGTGCGGGTGCTGCGCCTCGACACCCGCTTCTCGACCACCGCGACGGGCGGCGGGCGAGAGGAGGAGACCGTCGACCAGGACGAGCTGTTCGCGGTCGCGGAGGCCTGAGCTTCCGCGCCGTTCGCCGGCGGCTCCGCGACCTCCCTCGCCGCGACCTCCCCCGCCGCGACCTCCCTCCCCCCGAGCGGGGAGCCTGCCTCATCATCTCCCGTGTCCCCCTCGGAGCGCCCATGTTCGCCCCCACCGAAGACCAGCGCAGCCTCATCGAGACCGTCAGCGAAGCCGCTCGGCGCGTGCTCGGGGGCACCCTCAAGGAGGACGACGAGGCCGAGCGCTTCCGCAAGGAGTACATCGCCGAGCTCGGCGCCGTGGGCCTCTGCGGCGTGACCACCCCCGAGCGCTTGGGCGGCCTGGGCCTCGGCGTGGTCGAGTACGCGCTCGTGCTCGAAGAGATCGCCAAGGTCAGCGCCAGCTACGCGGTCTCGGTCGCGGTGACCGGCCTGCCGCAGGCGATCCTGCGCGACTTCGGCCGCCCCGATCAGCAAGAGGCCTGGCTGCCCGGCCTCGCCAGCGGCGCGCTGCTCGGCGCCTTCGCGCTGTCCGAGCCCGACTCTGGCAGCGACGCGGCGGCCATGCTCAGCACCGCCCGGCGCGAGGGCGACGGCTGGGTGCTCAACGGCACCAAGTTCTGGATCACCCACGGGGGCTACGCCGACGTCTACGTCGTCATGGCCCGCACGGGAGGCCCGGGCCCCAAGGGTGTCAGCGCGTTTTTGGTGCCCGCCGGGGTGCCCGGCCTCTCCTTCGGCAAGAAGGAAGAGAAGATGGGCATGCGCGCCTCGCCCACCGTCGAGCTGGTCATGGACGACCTGCGCCTGCCCGCCGACGCGCTGATCGGCGCCGAGGGCGAGGGCTTCAAGGTCGCGATGGCCGCCCTCGACAGCGGGCGGATCACGATCGGCGCGGTCGCGGTCGGCCTGTCCCAGGCCGCGCTCGACGTGGCGGCGCCCTACGCCAAGCAGCGCCGCGCCTTTGGCCAGCCGATCATCGAGCACCAGGGCGTCGGGTTCATGTTGGCCAACATGGCGATCCAGATCGAGGGCGCGCGGCTGCTCGTTCACAAGGCCGCGTGGCTGCGCGATCAGGGCCTGCCCTACAGCCACGTCGCGGCGATGGCGAAGTGCGCGGCCACCGACTGCGCGATGGCGGTGACGACCGACGCGGTCCAGGTGCTCGGCGGCTATGGCTACACCCGGGAATACCCTGTGGAGCGCTATCTTCGCGACGCCAAGGTCATGCAGATCGTGGAGGGCACCAACCAGATCCAGCGCGTGGTCATCGCCCGCCACCTCTCGCGGACCTACGGACCCTGACCCAGCCCGCGGCCCGGCGCTCGCCCGAGGGGCGCCCTCTCCGCTATAGTCGCCTCCCGCTGGCCACCCCGTCTGGGGTGCCGAGCGCGCGGATCCCCGACCCCTCCGACGTGCTCAGGCACGGAGCCTCCCGATGAAGCGCTGCCCGATCTGCGGCACCACCTACCCGGACCGGGTCGACTTCTGCTTCAGCGACGGCGCCCCCCTCGTCACGGTGGCCGAGGTCGTTCAGCGAGCCGTCGAGCCGGCGGTCGATCCCAAGGCCACCGCCCGGCCCGCCGCCGAGCCGCTCCCCGCCGAGCCGCCTGCTGCGGCAGAGGCGGCCGCGCCGGCCCTGGCTGCGGCCTTCGGCGGCTCGGCCTCTTCGGTGGATCGGGGCCCCGCTGAGCCTCCGGCCCCTCCGGCCCCGCCGCCGCCGGCCTTCGACGAGGATGGTGACCCCACTGCGCTCGTCGAGCCGGCCAGCTTGTCGATCGCCGCGGTCCCGCGGCGCGTGCCGACGGCGCTCGGACCTGGCCCGAGCGAGGCCCCCAGCGCGCCGGTCGACGCTGCGGATCTGCCGGAGGAGGCGCCCGCCCGCCCCCTCCCGGCGCCGATCCCGCCCGCGGTGGACGAGGAGCTGCCCGGTCCGGTCGAGCTGCCGCCCGTCGCGCCCGCGCCGCTCCTGGCCGAAGAGGTGGCCGCGCCCCCCTTGGCCGACGAGGCGGCCCCGCCGGCCGCCCCCCCCGTGTCGCCCGCGCCGGTCGAGGCGAGCGACAGCCCTGCCCCCGTGCCGGCGGTCGAGCCTGCGCCCGCGCCGCCCGCCGAGGCGCCCGCTGCCGCCGCCGAGCCCGAGCCCCAGCGCCGCGGGCCCGTCCGTGCGCGCCCGGTCGCGCCTGAGGTCCCCGCTGCGCCCGTTGCGGCCCCCGCGCGGGTCCGCGCAGAGGACGAAGGCCAGCCCATCGTCAGCGGCGCGGCGAGCGGCCCGGCCGCGCCCGTGGGGCCGTTGGCCAGCGATCCCCCCACGGGCGGCGACGGGGGCTCAAGCCGCACCGGCATGCTCGTCGTTGTCGGCCTGATCGCCGTGCTCCTCGTCGTGCTGGGCGGCTGGTGGCTGACCCGGCCGGCGCCCCGCCCCGCCGTGTCCAGCGCGCCGGTCGAAGAGCCCATCGCCGCGCCCCGCCCCGCACCGGCACCTGCGCCGGTGGTGGCTCCGGTCGTCGAGCCGGCTGTCGAGCCGGCGGCGTTGGCCGTCGAGCCGGCGGCGCTGCCTGTCGAGCCGGCGGCGCCGACCCCCGCGCCGGCGGCGCCTCCCCCTGCGCCAGGCAAGGCCCCCGCGCCCACCCCAGCGCCCACCCCCGCGCCGGCCCCCAGCCCTGCGCCGGCCCCGGCGGCGGATCCCGCCGATCCCTGGGGGGCCTCCGCCCCGGCGCAGACCACCGGCAAGCTGACGGTCACCAGCACCCCGCCTGGCGCGCTGGTGTTCATCGACAACCAAGAGGTCGGGCGCACGCCGCTCACCCGTGAGCTGCCCTTCGGATCGCACGCGGTCCGCGCCGAGCTGCCCAACTTCAAGCCGGCGAACCGCTCGCTGCGCCTCGCCGGACCGGCGTTGACCGTCGCGCTCGAGCTCCAGCCCGCCGCGGTCACCGGCACCCTCATCATCGTGGGGCCGGCGGGCTCGCGCATCAAGATGGACGGCCAGGACCTCGGCGCCTCTCCGGCGACGGTCAGCACCACAGAGGGGAACCACAGCTTCGAGGTCGTCTTGTCCGACGGCACCTCGCGCCGCTCCTCGCGCACCGTGCAGTTCGCGGCCCAGAGCCGGGCCACCATCGAGCTCTGAGCCACGCCCGGCCCCCCGCGGGGCGCGGGCGGCCCCGGGCCCCGCAGCCGGACAGCGGCTGTCCTTGACCGCCTGACGCGCCGCGTTTACACGCCGGTGTTCGCTGGAGTCCGCCCTTGGCCGCACGCACCTCGCCCCCGTCGCCGACGGGCCGCACGCCCCGTCGCCGCAGCCCCACGGCCGCCGACGCGGCCACTGACGCGGTGGCGCCCGCGCCGGTGTCGGTGCGCGCGCCCGACGAGTCCCTGGCGGTCAGCCGCGCTCGGCGGATCAACCTCGACCACAACAACGTGATGGACGCTGTGCTCGGCGTCGGTCGCGGGTTGAGCTGGGGGCGGCTGCGCGGCCTCGGGCCGGCGCTGGCCCGCGCCCGGGACGAGGTGCGCGAGGCCCACCGCGCCGGCGCCACCCCCCTGGTCGCGCAGCTGGACGCCAGCCGGGCCGACGCCGCGCGCGCCCTCGCCGCGCGCTGGTCGGCCGAGGCAGACCGGGTGGTCGTCTTCGGCGAGTCCGCCGCGGTCGACGGGCTGCTGCTCACCCTGGACGGCGCCTTGCCTCCCGCCGTGCGGGCCTGCCCGGGGCCCCGCCTCGCCCCCCTCGTGGCCGCGCTCGCCGGCGCCGAGCGGCCCCTGCTGCTGCTGGCCGGTCAGGCGGACTGGGTCGCGGCGCAGGCCGCGCGCGCCCACGCCGGGCCGATCTCGACCCACACGCTGCCGCCTGAGGAAGACGGCGCCTTTGCGCCCTGGTCGGCCGAGGCGCTGGCCCTCGGCCTGCTCGGCGGACACCCCCCCGAGGACACCCTGGCGGCGGCCCGCGAGCTGCACGCCCGGGGCGGTGAGCTGGCGCACGATCTGGCGCGCCGGATGGCCGCGCTCAGCCTCGCGCTGGCCGAAGACACCGGCTTCGTCGGCATCGATCTCGCCGCCTGTGGCCCCGATGGGCAGCGCCTCGGCCGGGTCTGCGCCGCGTCCTGGGCCGCGGTCGCGTGCAAGTCCCGCGAGGGTGGGGCGGTCCGCGCGCCCGGCCGCGACGCCCCCCGTGCGCGGGCGCTCGGCGACGAGGGCGAGCTGCAGCGGCTGCACGAGGGGCCCCGCGACCAGTGGACCCTGCTGCTGCATGAGCAGCCCGCCCAGGGCGCCGCCGACATCGAGCTCGAGCGCGTCATTGACGCCGAGGCCGCGGTCTGGCTCGAGCTCGGGCGCCCCTGGGCCCAGCTCCGCTATGTCGCCGATGACCCGGCCAGCCGGCTGGGCGTGGCCCAAGTGCTGCTCGAGGCCGCGCTGACCATTGCCGTGCTCCAGCGGACCTCTCCGCTCGAGATGCCCACCGCAGATCGCTTCCGCGAGCGCCTCTCCGCGCTGCGCGCCGTTGGATTGACCGGGGCGACCCCGCCCCAGGAGTGAGACGTGTCGGACCCCAAGCAGCCCACGGCCCCCGTCGGCGCCCCTCCGCAGGCGCCGGATCTCGGCGATGATGACGTCATCCAAGAGGATGCCCTCTTCAAGGCCCGCATGGCCCTGGCGAACTTCGTCCTGGGCTACTGGCGCTTCGGCGTGGGCCTGCTGGTCGTCATCCTCGCGGTGTCCTTCGTCTACGGGCAGGTGTCCGAGCGGAGCCGCGAAGCGCAGCGCGCCCAGCACGCCGAGATCGAGCGCGTGTTCGACAAGCTCGCCACGACGCTCGAGGGGCAGACCGACGAGGCGGCCCAGAAGGCCGCGGTGAGCGCGGCTGCGGCCGATCTCGAGGCCGTGCTGTCGGGGACCGACGGCGTGGCCTCGGCCTACGGCTGGATGCGCCTCGCCCAGCTCAAAGACAGCGTCGACGACGCGGCCGGCGCGACCGCCGCCTGGACCGAGGCGGCGACCCGCGCCGACGGCGGGCCCATCGGCCTGAGCGCGGCCCTGCAGGCCAGCGCCGCCAAGGCCAAGGCGGGCGACGTCGACGGCGCGGTCGGCCTGTTGGCCCCCTACACCACGAGCAAGTCGGGCTTTGAGGCCGAAGAGGCGCTCTACGCGACCGGCTTGGCCTACCTCGCCGGCGGGCGCCCCGCGGACGCCAAGGCGACCGTCGAGAAGCTCCGCCTGCGCTTCCCCGAGGGCCCCCGGCTGACCGCGCTCGAGGCAGCCCTGCCCAAGGTGGAGGGGTGAGCCGCGCCCGCGCCCTCGGGCTGGCGCTCGGCCTGCTGCTGCCCTGGACGGCCGCGGCAGAGGGGCCTGCGGCGCCCGAAGCGGCCCCAGAGCTGCCGTATGCGGGGCGTTTTGACGGCCCGCCGGTCGAGCTGTGGTCGGTCGCCCTCCCCGGGCGGCAAGCCGCTGGGCTGCACACCGAGCTGGGCGGGCCGGCCATCCACGGCCGCTACATCTACGTGGGGGCGGCCGCCTCCGACGCGCTGTTCGTGCTCGAGCGCCACAGCGGCCGCCTGGTGCGCCGCATCGAGACCGCGGCCCCGGTGCAGGCCCAGCCGGTGGTCGCCGACGGCGTGCTCTACGTCGCTGACAGCGCCGGAACGGTCTCTGCCTGGGCGGTCGATCCGAAGGGCGAGGGCGGGCTGGGCCGCTCCCCGATCTGGTCGCGCCCGGGCAGCGCGCCGGTGCTCGCGCCGGTGACGCTCCACGACGACACCTTGTTGGTGAGCAACGTCGACGACGTGATCTACGGCCTCGACCGGGCGAGCGGCGAGCTGCGGTGGCGCCACGCCCACAAGCCCGACGTCGGCCGCAGCACCCGCCTCAAGCTCTACGGCGCCGGCGCCCCGCTGGTGGTGACCGCCGAGGCTGGCGCCTTTGAGGCCATCGTCGGCTTCTCGGACGGCACCCTGGCCAGCCTCGACGGCCGCACCGGGCTCGTGCGCTGGCAGCGCCGCGTCGGCGAGGGGCAGTACCCCGACATCATCGGCGGCGGCGCGCTCCTCGGCACCGACGTGCTGGTGGCCGGCTACTCCGAGCCGCTGGTGGCAGTGCACCGCGCCTCCCGCAACGTGCGCTGGCGCCTCGACGTCGGCGGCGCCTTCGCCCCGGTGGTCGCCGGCGGACAAGGGGCCGCGCCGGACCTCGCGGCGGCGGGCCCGAACCACCGCTTCGTCTTCCACGGCGGCTCGGACGGGATCGTGCGCTGCGTCGACGGCCGCACCGGCGCGCTG
>JBJONS010000088.1:0-5522 GCA_046051725.1 Pseudomonadota bacterium
GCGAGCTGGCCAAGCTGAAGGGCACGTATGTCGACGCGCTGCAAGAGCGCATCGACGCCACCGGGCGGATCCACACGAGCTTCCACCAGGCCGTGGCCGCCACTGGGCGCTTGAGCAGCAACGAGCCCAACCTCCAGAACATCCCGATCCGCACCGAGGAGGGTCGGCGGGTCCGATCCTGCTTCGTGCCCGACGAGGGCTACGTCTTCCTCTCGGCAGACTACTCCCAGATCGAGCTGCGGGTCCTGGCCCACTTCTGCGGCGAGGGCGCCCTCGTGGACGCCTTCCTCAAACAGGAAGATATCCACCGCCGCACCGCCGCCGAAGTTTTTGGCTGCGCCCCGGCCCTGGTCAGCGCCGAACAGCGCCGCGCCGCCAAGGCGATCAACTTTGGCCTCGTGTACGGCATGAGCGCGTTCCGGCTGGCCAATGAGCTGAAGATCTCCCGCCGGGTCGCGCAGGAGTACATCGATGGGTATTTTGCCCGTTACCCCCAGGTAAAGACCTACATGGACGAGGCCATCACCAAGGCGAAGGCCACCGGTCAGGCGCGCACCTTGTTTGGCCGCCGGCGCGGCGTGCAAGGCCTCGACGCCCGCAACCCCAACGACCGCGGCGAGGCCGAGCGGGTGGCGATCAACACGCCGGTGCAGGGCACCGCCGCCGACCTGATCAAGATGGCGATGATCCGCGTCCATCGAGCGCTTCGGGCGGATCATCCGCGGGCGCGGCTGCTGCTGCAGGTGCACGACGAGCTGGTGCTCGAGGTGCCGGTCGACGAGGTCGACGCGGTGGCCGCCCGGGTCAAGGCCGAGATGGAGGCCGTGGCCAGCCTGAAGGTGCCGCTGGTGGTCGACACCGGCGTGGGCGCGAGCTGGGATCTGGCCCACTGAGCCGCCGAACCGGCGCGGTCGGGCCTGCCCGCGAGGGCGGGGCCGGCGCGGGTTAGCCTGGGCGGCGGCGGGCACCTGCGCCCACTCCGACGGGAGGGTTCGATGGCGATGACGTACTGGCCAGCGCTCAGCGAGGGCCTGTGGGGGCTGACCGCCCTGCTGCCGGCCCTGGCGGCGGGGCTGCGGGCCATCCGCGGGGGCGCGGGCGGCGACGGTCCCGAAGACCCGCCCGAAGACCCCGCCGGTGATCCGCTCGCCGAAGACGACGCCGACAAGCAGCCCGATCCCGCGGCTGAGGCCGAGGCCGGCGAAGACGAGGAGGGCGAGGGCAGCGCCGCCCGTCGTGACCCGTTTGGCTGCCTCAGCCCGTACCGGGGCCCGCTGAAGCCCGACCCTGACGTCGAGCTCGTCGCGGCCGCCGCGCAGGGCGACGCCGCCGCCTACCGCGGCTTGGTCGAGCGCTACCAGAGCCGCATCTATGGCGTCTGCTACGGCATGATGCGCAACAGCGAGGACGCGCGGGACTGCGCCCAAGAGGCCTTCGTCAAGGCCTACCGCAACCTCGACAAGTTCCGCTTTGGCAGCAGCTTTTACCACTGGCTGTGCCGCATCGCGGTGAACGTGTCGATCGACCTGCTGCGCCGCCAAAAGATCCGCCGGGCCGAGGAGTTCGACGAGGGCTACGGCGCCCGCGAGAGCGGGGGCGGCTTCTACTATGGGCACCACCGCAACGATCCGGCGCGCGAGCTCGAGCGCAAGGGCCTCAACGCCAAGATCTACGCGGCGCTCGACACCCTGCCCGCCGAGCAGCGCCAGGTGCTGATCCTCCGCGAGATGGACGGCCTCGCCTACAAAGAGATCGCCGACGTCATGGGGATCCCCGAGGGCACCGTGATGAGCCGGCTGTTCTACGCCCGCAAGAAGATGCAGGCGCTGCTCAAAGAGGAGCGCTGAACGTGCTGCGGATCGGCGCCTCGTCGTGAATATCGGCCCCTGGCGCCCGTAGCGCGGCCAGAGACGCCCGCTGAACCTCTCCCCCCTTGCCCTCGCGTGCCCCATGCCTGCTGCTCCGCCCCGGCTCTCCCCCGGTGAACTGCGCTGGATGCAGGCCGTGGATGGCGCGCTCCAGCCCGATGCTCCGGCCCTCGCCGACGCGGCCCAGCTCGGGCTGCTGCTGCGGGCCGGTCTGGCCCGCCCCGCGGGGGTCGAGCTCGCGGACGGCGTCCTCGCGGCGCTCGGCCTGGACCGCGGCGCGATTTCGCTCCCGGCGTCTGCAGAGATCGACCTCGCCGACGGTGTCTTCGCGCAGCTCGGCCTGGACCGCGGCGCGGTTTCTCTCCCGGCGCCCGCAGAGATCGACCTCTCTGACGGTGTCTTCGCGCAGCTCGGTCTCGGTAGCGGCGCGGTTCGTCTCCCGGCGCCTGCAGAGATCGACCTGACCGACGGTGTCTTCGCGCAGCTCGGCCTCGGCAGCGGCGCAGTTTCGCTCCCGGCGCCTGCAGAGATTGACCTGACTGACGGTGTCTTCGCGCAGCTCGGGCTCGAAAACGGCGCGGTGTCGCTCCCGGCGCCTGCAGAGATCGACCTCGCCGGCGGTGTCTTCGCGACGCTCGGGCTGGACCACGGCGCGGTTGCCCTCCCGGCCACCGCACAGGTTGACCTCACCGACGGGGTCCTTGCCGCGGTTGGGCTCGGCGCTGGCGCGGTGGCGCTCCCGGCGCCGCCGCAGGTCGAGCTGGCGGACGCGGTGCTCTCCGCCGCGGGTCTGCCCAGCGGGCGGGTCACCGTCGACGCGCCGGCGGAGACCCCGCCGATCGCCGCAGAGCTTGACCTGCGCCCGCAGGCCGAGGTCGTTCCGTTCTCGCGCCCGGCGGCGGCCCTGCTCAGCGTGCTCGTCGACGGCCCCTGGGTCAGCGGCGACCAGGCCTTCACCTACAGCCAGTCCGCCGACAACCGCTTGGAGATCCTGGAGCTGAGCACCGAGACCGACGCGGTGGTTCATGTCATCCAGGCCGAAGAGGACGCTCCCACCATCATCTTCATTGACGAGGCCGATCCGCAGGCCCCGGCCGCCGAGGAGGGCTGACCATGGCTCGCTCCCGCACCATCTCTGCGCTGCTGCAGCGCGCCCTGCTCGGGCTCGCGCTCGCGGCCCCCTTCGCCAGCCTGCCGGCGCCCGCCTTGGCCGACAACGGCAAAGCCGACGGCCAAAAGGTCGGCAAGGTCGAGGTGACGGTCCACGTCATCAAGGCGACCGAGGCCCACAAGAAGGTCGACGCCAAGCTCAGCAGCCTGACCCGCTACCTCAAGCCGCTGCGCTACACCGGCTACGAGCTGCTCTCGACCCACGAGGTGCCGGTCAGCGGCCGCACCCCGGGCAATTTCAACGTCGCCGGCGACCGCAAGGTGCACATCGAGCTGCTCAGCCGCGACGAGCAGAACGCCCGCCTCCGCGTGCAGATCATGGGCCCCAAGGGCCAGAAGCTCCTCGACACCACGCTCTCGGTGCGGCGCAACGGCACCTTCATCGTGGCGGGCCCCAAGTATGGCGACGGGGTGCTGGTCCTGCCCCTGACCGCCCGCTACTGAGGGCGCGGCGGGCCCTGCTCTCCGCCCGCCGACCGGAGCGTGTGATGACCATCTTCGCCAAGATCATCCGCAGAGAGATCCCCGCGCAGATCCTCTACGAAGATGACCTCGCGCTGGCCTTCCGCGACGTGCACCCCGTCGCCCCGACCCACTTCTTGGTCATCCCCAAAGAGCCGCTGGTCTCGTTGGCCGAGGCCACCCCCGCGCACGCCGCCCTGCTCGGCCACCTGATGGTCGTCGCCGCCCAGGTCGCCGCCGCCGAGGGCCTCGCCGCCACCGGCTACCGCGTGGTCACCAACGCCGGGGCCGACGCGGGGCAGTCGGTCTTCCACCTGCACCTGCACGTCATCGGCGGCCGCAGCCTGCGCTGGCCCCCGGGCTAAGGCGCGCCGCGGTCGACCCGCTGCTGGGCCGCTGCCCACACCGCGCGCAGGGCCGGGTCGCGCAGGCCGCGGTCGGCCGAGGCCCGCAGCTCTGCCACGTCGAGCCCCGGGTGCTGCTGCGCGTAGAGCAGCGCCTGCAGGCCCATGTCGAGCTTGTCGAGCTCGTGCACGAAGCGCGCCTCGGGGCTCAGGCCGGCGTCGTAGTCGGCCCAGGCGGCCAGCGCGCGGGGGAGGGCGCCGAGCAGGCCGGCCGCCGCGGCCGCCTCCCGGCGGCGCTTCTCGGCGCGGTCTATGCCGTCGTGCGGGGTGATGTCTCCGGCCCGGACCTCGGGGACATCGTGCATCAGGGCGATCTCGAGCACGCGCAGCCGGTCGAGCTCCGGCGGGCAGAGCAGGGCCGCCAGCCAGGCCACCCCGAAGCTGTGCGCCGCCACCGACTCCGGCGCCGGCACCCCTTGCCGGACCCAGCCCGCCCGGGGCAGGGCCTTGAGCTGCGCCACCTCGAGCAGCGCGGCGGCGAGGGCGTCTGGGGCGGCGTTCACGGCGCGCGCACCAGCGCCCGCTGGTCGGGGCGGCCCATCGACAGCACCAGCGGCCGCTCGGCCTGCCGGCGCAGGAAGGCCTGCCGATCACGCAGGCCCTGCCAGCCGAGCCCGATCATCACCTGGGCCACCGCCGAGCCGAGGTTGGCGCCAGGCCCCGGCAGGATGATGACCTCGGGCGCCAGCTCGCCCAGCGCCACCCTCAGCATCGTCGTGAAGTCAAAGGCTTGGTCGACCTGCGGGCCGAGCGTCCACGCCGCGAGCGCGCCGGGGTCGGCGCTGCGCGGGCTCCACACGCTGCCTTGGCCGTCGATCAGCGTGACCGCCGGCGCCCGCCACCCCAGCGTGCGGAGCGCCTGGGCCTTCTGCGCCGTGGCCGCCATCAGCGGGGTGTGGAAGGCCGAGTGCAGGGGCAGGCGCAGCGGGAAGCGCACGCCCGCGCGCTCCTCGGGCGGAACGGCCGCGCTGAGCGCCGCGAGGGCCGCCTCGGTGCCGCCCAGCACCGCTTGGCCGCCGAGCCGGATCGACCAGTGCAGATCGGGGATCCGCTGCACGAGGTCGTTGACGCGGTCGAGGCGCCACGCCTCGGGCCGCCACTCCTCGTCGGTCAGCGGCAGCAGCGCCTGCCCGCCGATGACGTTGTCGCGCTGCCAGCCGCCGAAGGTCTCGATGAGCTGCACGCCATCGGCCAGCGGCAGGGCGCCCCCGGCGGTCAGCGCGGTGTACCAGCCCATGGAATTGCCGCAGACGCCGACGATCTCGAAGCGCGCCTGGTCGATCTGGGCCACATCGGCCAGCGAGCAGGCGGCGGTCAGCGCGCTCGCGTGCTCGCCGGCCGCGTGCAGGGCGGGCCGCAGCGCCGGCTCGGCGTCGAGCGCCCGGGTGGTCGGCAGGCCGCGGGCGCCGCGGGCGGCGTCAAAAGCGTCGACGACCGCCTGGGCTGGGCCGGGCGGCAGCGCCTGGAGCTGCCCCAGCGACTCGCGGCCGTAAGAGCCGCGGCCGGGGCAGAGCACGAGCGCGCGGAGGCGGCCGCCGGACCGGGAAGGGGAGGGGAGGGCTGCGCCGGACATGGGGCTCCTGCCGGAGGGCGTCACGCGGCGCAGTGCGGCGCCATC
>JBJONS010000089.1:0-14133 GCA_046051725.1 Pseudomonadota bacterium
CCGCAGCGCCGCCCGGGTCGGCGCGGGCCCCGGCGCGGCGAGCAGCCGCCGCCCCGCGGCCGGATCACCGAGCTGGTGCAGCAGCTCGGCGAGCAGGACCCGCGCGTCGCCGCTGCCCGCCCGCACCAGCGGCTCGAGGCGGGCGGCGGCGGCGGCCCGCTGCCCGGCCGCGAGCAGGGCCCGCGCCGCGCCCACCGCGGCCTCGAGGCCGGGGCCCGCTTGGGCGAAGGCAGCCATCGCTGCGTCATTCTCACCACGAGACAGGCGCAGCTCGCCCTCGAGGCGCCAGGCCTGGGGGCCAGTGGCGCCGGGCAGCAGCTCTTCGACGAAGGCCCGGCCGGCCTGCGCGCGGGCGGCGGCGAGCCCAGCCAGGGCCGCGTTCACCGCGCCGGGCTCGACCGCGCCGCCGGCGTCGAGGATGGCGTCGAGCGCCGCGGCCTCGAGCAGGGCGAGGTTCGGGTGCGGGCCGCACCACGGGGCGGCCTCGGCGAGCAGGGCCCGGGCCTCCGCCGGCCGACCGGCCGACAGCGCGCAGAAGGCGGCCACGGTCACCACCGGCACCGGCGCGGGGCGGGGCGGCGGGCCGGCGAAGCGGGCGCGCAGGGCCGCGAAGGCGGCGGCGGCGGCGGCGCGCCCGCCCACCGCGTCGCCGACCTTGAGGCGCTCGCCGGCGAGGCTGGCCAGCGCGCTCGGGTTGGTCGGCGAGGCCGCCACCTGCAGCTCGAGCAAGCGGCGGTTGCGCGCATCTTTTTGCCGCGCAGCGCGCCACTCTGGCGCGTTGCCGAGGTGGATCAGCGGCTCGTCGAGGGTCACCACCCGCCGGCCGGGGGCGGCGAGCCACGACACGGGGACCTCGTGCACCACGCCCTCCCACCGCAGGGCCGGGTCGCGGCGAAAGAGCCGCGGCACGTGCGCCACCTCGCCCATGCGCCGCGGGCCGGCGACCACGGCCTCGAGCGGGGCGTCGAGGCCGTCGGCGTTGAGCCAGGGCAGCAGGGCGGCGTCGAGGTCGCCCCGGCCGAGGCGGGCCCGCAGCCGCGCCCCCGCGCCCGGGAGCAGGCGCTCATCGGCGTCGACGGCGAGCACCCAGTCGCCGGTGGCGTGGGCCAGCGCGGCGTTGCGGGCCGCCGCGAAGTCATCGACCCAGCGGAAGTGGTGGACCTGGGCGCCCGCCGCCGCGGCGATGGCCGGCGTGTCGTCGACGCTGCCGGTGTCGACCACGATGAGCTCATCGACCTCGGGCGCGACGCTCTGCAGGCAGCCGGGCAGCAGCGCGGCCTCGTCGCGGGCGATCAGGCAGAGGCTCAGGCGGAGATCGGGCATCGGCGGCTGCTAACCGACAGGCGCCCGGGACCGTCCGCGGGCCTGTGGTAGCCTGCAGACCTGCCGCGCCGGCGCGCGGCGCACCCACCCGGGGGAGAGATGACCGACCAGCACAGCGATCTGCGCCTCGCGGCCGAGGGCGGCGCCCCGGTGCGCGCCGCGCGCCTGCCCTACGGCCGCCAGCAGATCGACGAGGACGACATCGCGGCGGTGGTCGGCGCGCTGCGCGGCGACTGGCTGACCACCGGCCCGGCGGTCGAGGCCTTCGAGCGGGCCCTGCAGCCGGTGACCGGCGCGCCCCACGTCGTGGCGGTCAGCAACGGGACCACCGCGCTGCACGCCATGCTCGCCGCCGCGGGCCTCGGCCCGGGTGACGAGGTCATCGTGCCGGCGATGACCTTTGTGGCCACCGCCAACGCGGTCCTGTACTGCGGCGCCAAGCCGGTCATCGTCGACGTCGACCCGGCCACCCTGCTCATCGACCCGGCGGCGGTCGCCGCGGCGGTCGGTCCGGCGACCAAGGCGGTCATCGGCGTCGACTACGGCGGCCAGCCCGCCGATCACGACGCGCTGCGCGCCATCACCGCGCGCCACGGCCTGCGCCTCTTCGCCGACGGCTGCCACGCGCTGGGCGCGACCGACCAGGGCCGCCTGGTGGGCAGCCTCGCCGACGCCACGACCTTCTCGTTCCACCCGGTCAAGCACATCGCGACCGGCGAGGGCGGGGCCATCGCCACCGCCGACGCCGCGCTGGCCGGCCGCATGCGCCGCCTGCGCAACCACGGCCTGAGCCAGACCGCGGCCGAGCGCGAGCGGGCCGGCACCTTCCGCTACGAGATGGCCGAGTGGGGCCACAACTTCCGGCTCACCGACCTGCAGTGCGCGCTGGGCACCTCGCAGCTGCGCAAGCTCGAGGCCAACCTCGCCCGCCGGCGGGCGCTGGCGGCCCGCTACGCCACCCTGCTCGCCGGGGTCGAGGGGGTCGAGCCCCTGGCCGTGCGCCCGGGGGTCGAGCACGCCTGGCACCTCTACGTGGTGCGCCTGCCCCGCGACCGCTGGGCGGTCGACCGCGACGAGCTGCACCGCCTGCTGATGGCTGAGGGCATCGGCGCGAACGTGCACTACCTGCCGGTGCACCTGCACGCCTACCACCAGGCCCAGGGCGCCCGGGTCGGCCAGTGCCCGGTCGCCGAGGCCGCCTACGCCGAGCTGCTCACCCTGCCGTTGCACCACGGCATGAGCGACAACGACCAAGACGACGTCATCGCCGCGCTGCAGAAGCTGCGCGCGGCGCGCGGGCGTTAGACCGGCCGGCCGCGGGCCCCCCCGCGGCACAGGCCGAGCGGAGAGCTGACGATGTCGAAGAAGGTGCTGTTTTGGGGCATCTACGCCCGCTGGGTCACCCACACCAACCTCGAGGCGGTGTGGATGCACAGCCTGCGGCTGGCCGGGGCTGAGGTGCGCTACATCGCCTGCGACGGCTGCTTTCGCAGCTGCGACATCTTTCGGGCCAACGTCAACCCGCGCCACGGCCGGGCCTGCATGGACTGCCAGACCGAGACCTGGAGCATGATGCACAAGCTCGGGATGGAGTGGGAGAGCCTCAGCGCCTACATCCCCCGCGAGCGCCGGGCGCCCATCCGGGCCTGGGCCGACGCCGTGCCGACCGAAGAGCTGTTCACGGCGACCTGGCGCGGCCAGCCGGTCGGCGAGTGGGCGCTGTCCTCGGCGCTCAACCAGCTGCGCCTCTACAAGCCGGACTTCAGCGACCCCGTCTTCGTCGACGCGAGCCGCAAGCTGCTCGAGGGCGCGGCGCTGACGCTTGAGGCCGCCGAGGCGCTGCTCGACCACATGCAGCCTGACATCGTCATCTTGATGAACGGCCGCTTCTTTGCGCATCGGGTCATGTTGGATCTATGCAAGGCCAAAGGCATCGACTACCTGATCCATGAGCGCGGCGCCCAGGACAACACCTACCGTGTGGTCGACGGGTACACGGTCCATTCGCTGCGGCCCTACCACGACTGCTGGGAGACCTGGGGGCAGATCCCCCTCAAGAAGAACGAGCTGGCGCGCATCCACACGATCATGGAGCAGCGGCGGCTCGGCAAGAACATGAATTGGATCCCGTTCAGCCCGCCGCCCAGCGACCCCGAGGCGCTGCGGGCGCGCCTCGGCCTCGACGGAAGGCCGATCATCACGATCTTCACCAGCAGCGACGACGAGCTGGCCACCATGCCCGAGTGGAGCATCGGCGCCTTCCCGCGCTCGCTCGACTGGCTGCCCGCCACCATCGAGCTGGCCCGGCGCCGCCCCGACCTGCAGTGGGTCATCCGCGTCCACCCCAACATGGCGAAGCTCGGGGGCAACAAGGCGGCCAACGCCCACGCCGAGGCCCTCATCCAGACCATGCCCGACAACTGCCGGATGGTGAAGGCCACCGACGACGTCAGCAGCTACACGCTCGGCGACATCAGCGCGGTGAACGTCGTCTACTGCTCGACCATCGGCATCGAGCTGGCGATGCGCGGGGCCCCGGTCGTGACCGTGGCGCTCGCTTGGTACGGCGTCTGCGACTGGGTGACCTACTGCGCCCACGCCGACAAGTACGAGGCGAGCATCGACCTCGCCCTCGCCCGCGGCCCGAGCCCCGAGATCGCCCGCGGCGCGCTGCGCTTCGCCTACCACCGGTGGGAGACGATGAACTTCCACCTCGGCATCCAGGTGCTGCCCACCGGCGCCCACGGGGGCAACCAGATCGACCTCTTCCTGCCGCGGCACGTCAGCGGCGACCGGGCCCGCGGGCTCAAGCTCATCGTCGACCGCGTGATGCTCGGCACGCCGCACATGCCGCAGCCCACCGAGGCCGACCGGGCCTATGGGACCGGCGACGAGGACGTGTACCTGCGCAACCAGCTGCCGCAGCTCTACCCAGACGCAGCCGCGACCCTCGCCGCGCTCGCCGAGATCGACCAGCTGCTCGCCCGGCGCGACACGGTGGCCGCCATCCGCCAGCTCGTGCAGCTCGCCGAGCGCGACCGGGCCCAGGTGCGGGTCTGGTACAAGCTGGCCGAGGTCTTCCAGCACGTGCGCAACCTCGACGGGCGCCGCAACGCGCTGCGCACCTGCGTCGACATCGACCCCGCGTTCTACGCCGCCCTGGCCGCCCTGCTCGAAGACGCGATGGCCCGGAACGACGCGCCGGGCGTCATCCACCACCTCGATCAGCTCGAGCTCTGCCACAGCGGCGACCCGCTTGTCGCGAAGAGCCAGGCATGGCTGGCCGCCCGCGCGCCGCGCGCCGCCGTCCGGGCCTGAGCGGGCGCCGGACGCTTCAGCTGGTGCTGAGCGCCGCGTACATCAGCTCGGCGCGCCGCCAATCCTCGGGGGTGTCGATGTCTTGCACCCGGTGGCGCGGCAGGGCGATGACCGCACCCCTTGGCGAGAACAGCGTGCGCTCCTCGATCCACGCCTCGGCGCGGCCCCAATAGAACTGGCCCGCGTCATGCCAAGCCTCCTCGAGGTCTTGGCTGCGCTGGCCAATGTGCTCGGGGAACATCGGCGCGACGCCCCCGGCCGAGAGGCGCCGCACCGCCCGCTGGATGGGGAACGGGAAGCTGGTCGCCGAGAACGTGTAGTCCAGCGCGCCCGCGGTGTCCGCATCCAGGGGCAGGCGCCCCCGCGCAAGGTCCGCTGGGTCGAGCAGCGGCGTGGTCGCGTAGAGGCAACATGCCAGGGCCGGCGCCTCTCCACGCGCCGCCAGCCACCGGACCGCATGCGCGACAATGGCGCCAGTGCCAGTGAAGTCGTCGGCGAGCTCAGCCGGGCGGACAAAGGGGACCTCGGCGCCGCCAGCGGTGGCGACCCCGGCGACCTCTGGGTCTTCGGTGCTCACGATGACGCGCCCAAAGGCACCCGAGGCCCACGCCGCGTCGATGGCGCGGTGCAGCATCGGCCGCCCGCAGAAGTCGCGGATGTTCTTGCGGGGCACGCGCTTGCTGCCAGCGCGGGCGGGGATGATGCAGACGGGCTCCATTCGGCTCCTCGGCCCCGAAGGGGCGCTCTCCTGACCAGAGGCCACCTCGCCCAGCGCATGCGGGTCCGCGCGGTGGCCCGGGCCAGATATCGTGGCGCCCGAGGTGATCGGCGCCGGGGCCCACGCTGGCGGACCTCCACCCCACCGGGACCCGCGCTCCACAGCCCGTCGCGCTGCGCCCAGCCGAGGCCAGCCGGGGGCGCGCGGGGGCCGGCCCGTCGACCGACCAGGAGACCCCATGCGCATCGCGCTTCGTGCAGACGCCTCATCGCAGATCGGGACGGGCCACGTCATGCGGAGCCTGACCCTCGCCGACGCCCTGGCCCAACGCCACGGCGCCACCTGCACCTTCGTCTGCAGGGAGCTGCCCGCTGCGCTCGCCGCGCGGCTGAGCGCCGCGGGACACGCCGTGGCGCGGCTGCCGCCGGCGGCCCGGGGCGCGCGCACCGCGGCGGACCCTCCCCACGCGGATTGGCTGGCAGCGAGCCAAGAGGTGGACGCCGCGCAGACCTGTGCGGTCCTCCCGCACGGGTGCGACGGCCTGATCGTCGACCACTACGCGCTGGACGCCCGCTGGGGAGCGGCTGTGGGCGCCGCGACCGGCGCCCGTCTCCTCGTGATCGATGACCTGGGCGATCGCGACCTCGAGGCCGACCTGCTGCTCGACCAGAACCTGCAGCCGGCCGATGGCCTGCGCTACGCAGGTCGCTTGCCCTCCCGCTGCCGTCCGCTGCTCGGCCCCGGCTACGCGTTGCTGCGCCCCGAGTTCGCCGCGGCGCGCGGAGAGGCGCCGCGCGGCGCTCCGCGGATCTTCGTGTTCTTGAGCGGCGCCGACCCCGACGACCACACCGGCGCCGTGCTGCGGGCGCTGGACCGGCGCTTGCCCCCTCAGGTCGAGGTCGAGGCGGTGGTCGGAGAGCTTCACCCCCACAAGGACGCCCTCTCCGCGCTGTGCGCAGCCCGTCCGGGATGGGCGCTCCAGGTCAACGTCAGCGACATGGCGCGCCGCATGTCCCGCGCGCACCTCGCGGTCGGCACGGGGGGCTCCACCACCTGGGAGCGCTGCGCCGTCGGCCTGCCGTCGGCCCTGGTCGCGATGGCTGACAACCAAGTCCAAGTGGTCCACGAGGCCGCGCGCGCGGGGGTCGCGCTGGACCTCGGCGACCTGCGCGACGGCGACGTCGACGCCATCGCCGCATCCGCCGCCCACGCGATCCAGGACCCCGCGCTGCTGGCGCGGCTCCGTGAGGCCTGCCTCGCGCTCGTCGACGGCCTGGGCGCTGCGCGCGTGGCCGACGTGTTCGCCGATATGGTGCGCGGTCAGCCCTGTGCCGGCGAGCTGGCCCCTTCGCCCGCCGGCGGGGGGTAGACGAACCGGCGGGTGCCCGCCCGCACCGGCTCGGCCTCGGCCATGCCCGCAGCGAGCATCGCCCCGGCAGAGCTGCGGTTGTCGGCGCGACACTCGCCCACGACGCGCGCCGATCGGGCGGGTTGTTGGGCGAGCGCGGCGCCGATCAGCCTTGGCGCGAGGCCCCGCCGCCGCTGCGTCGGATCGACCATGAACCCGAGGTGCCACGCGTCGGCCGCCCAGTCCAGCCGGACCAAGCCGACCGGGAGCCCGCCCAGCACGCCGAGGTGCCACCGATGGGTCGGGTCCGCCAATCGGGCAGCGAACCACTGCACGTGCTCTCCCCACTCGACGGGCCGCCCCCGAAAGGCCGCGGCCACGCTCGCCGGGTCGTTGGTCCACGTCCACACGTCGGCCGCATCGGCGGCGACCGGCGCGCGCAGGACCAGCGGCAGCGCAGGTGCCAGCAGCCGCACCGCCAGCCGCTCGGCCCCGCGGCCGTCGGCGCCCTCGGCGGGCCCCCACGCGCCCATGGCCGCAGCCGGCGCGAGCGGATCGACCCGTGGCCCGGACAGCGGCCGCGCAGGCGCGGGGCCTGTGCCCACCCAGACGTCGATCCCTGCGTCCGGTGCGCCGTGGACGTCCAGGGACAAGACCCCGCCCTGCGCTTGATCAGCCCAGCGCAAGGTGCCGATGGGGCCTTCGGGAGCGCCGAGCGCCGCGCGGCCGGCGACCACCGCCGTCGCGGACGACACGCGCTGCATCGCCGCCGCGCCCAAGGTCGAGCACGCGCCAGGGTGGGCCAGCCAGGGGCAGGTTATGACGGGGCCGTCGGGCACGAGCGCTCCCAGAGCAAGGCCGTGACGCGACAGTGGACGCCTGCCGCACCCTGTGGCGCACCGACGGAGGGCCCTTGACCATGACCCCGCTTCGGGTGGAGATCGGCGGCCGGCCCGTCGGGGACGGCGCGCCAGTCTACATTGTGGCCGAGATCGGCATCAACCACAACGGCGACATGGACCTCGCCGCCCGCACCATCGCCGCCGCGGCGCGGACGGGCGCCGACGCGGTGAAGTTCCAGAACTACCTCGTCGAAGACTTCGTCCGCAACCCCGCCCTCGTCCACCGCTGGGTCGAGAACGGGGTCGAGATCGAAGAGGCACAGGTCAGCTTGTTCCGCCGGTGCGCGCTGCGCGAGGAGCGCCTGCGCTGGCTGCAGCGCGTGTGCACCGACGAGGGTGTGGGCTTCCACAGCACGCCGACCGGGGCCTCCGGCCTCGCCGAGCTGGTGCGCTTGGGCGTGCCGGTGCTGAAGAACGGCTCTGACTTCCTCGGCCACACGAGCTTCATCGAGGCGATGGGACAGACCGGCATCCCCACCGTCCTCAGCACCGGGATGGCGACGCTCGCCGACATCGCCCGCGCCGCCGAGGCCTTCCGCTCCACCGGAAACGACCAGCTGATCCTGCTCCACTGTGTGTCGTCGTACCCCGCGCCGCTCGAGAGCTGCAACCTCCGGCGGATCCCAGCGATGCGCGACGTCTTCGGCTGCCCAGTGGGCTTCTCCGACCACACCGCCGGGCCGACCGCGGCGCTGGCCGCCGTGGCGCTCGGCGCCTGCTGGATCGAGAAGCACTTCACGCTCGACCGACACCTCCCGGGCCCCGACCACGCGTTCTCTTCAGACGAGGCCGAGCTGCGCTCGCTGGTGCAGGGGATCCGCGGCGTGGAGCTCGCGCTCGGCGACAGCGCCGTGCGGGCCACCCTCGCCGAGGCCCACGGTCGCAAAGCGTACCGGCTGAGCTGCGCCGCCGCGCGCGACTTGCCCGCCGGGCACGTCCTCGACCGCAGCGACCTGATGCTGCTCCGACCGGGAGACGGCGTCGCGCCCGAGCACCTGCCCCTGCTCGTCGGACGGACGCTCCTCCGGCCCGTGACCGACGGCGCGCTGATTCGCCTCGAGGACCTGCGCACATGACACAGGTGGTCGTCGGTGGTGGCTTTCGCGGGGTGTGTCTCGCCGCAGCCTTGCGCCGGCGGGGCGCCGACGTGCTCCTCATCGAGGCGGGCCGAGGGCTGGGCGGTGTCCTTCGGGGGGCCGACTGGGAGGGCCTGCCGGCCGACCTCGGCTGCCACCTCTTCACCGGAGGAGCGACGAGCCTGGAGCGGATGCTCCACGACGTGCTGGAGGGCGCTGTCGCAGACGTGCAGGTCAGCTACGCGACGATGACCCCCACCGGGCGGGTCGACGGCGTCGCCGTGCTCGACCTGACCGGGCTCGCCGACCGCGACACAGCCAGCGCCGAGCTGCTGGCCGCTGCCGCCCGCGACGATGAGCACCTCGCGTCGGACCTCCGCGACCGCCTGCTGCGCCGGTACGGGGCCACCGCGGGCCTGGCCGCGATCTCGGCGGCAGAGCGCTGCGCGCGGGTCCCGGCCCACACGCTGGCCCCCGGCGCGCTCGACTCGCTGCCCCTCGGGCGCATCCGGTTGCTGCCCACGCCCGAAGCGCTGGCCCTCAAGCGCGACCCTCGGGTCGACGGCCGCTTGGCGGTCCCCGCCGCAGATCGCCCGACCGCCACCAACATGGTCGCGCAGTACCCGCGCTCGGGCGGCCTGCGCGCGTTCGCCGACGGGCTGCGCCCCTGGCTTGAGCGCCTCGGGGTCCGGGTGCGGACCGGCGCGGCGATCGAGGCGATCGAGCTCGGCGGCGCACGCCTGGTGCTCAGGGACGGCGAGCCCATCCATGCTGGCCACGTGTGGTGGACCACCGCGCCAGAGGCCCTCGCCGCCCTCCTGCACGACGATCCCGACGCGCTGCGGGGCCAGCCGGTCCCCATGGTGGTGCACCACTTCGCAGTGCCGATGCAGCAGATCGGCCCCTTCACCTACATCCACGACTTTCGGCCGGGGCGCAGGGTCTACCGCGCATCGACGCCCGGCGTGTACGGCGGCTTGGTCAATGCCCACGGCGAGGGGCAGGTCTGCGCTGAGGTGCCCTGCGGCCTCGCCGAGCAGGCCTGGACCGAGGCCGAGGCCCCCGACGAAGCGGATCGGGTGTGGTCCGAGCTCGTGTCGATGGGCATCGTGGCGGGCGCAACGCCGCAGCGACACCGGGCCCTCAAGGCGGCTGCGAGCCTGAATTACCCACGCAAGGGCGCAAGCGCGGCCTTCGCCGAGTTCACCGCCCGGCTCGCCGCGCACACACCACGCATCACCGCTTGGTCACAGGGCACCTACGCGAAGGCAGCCCTGATCGACGAAGCAGAAGCGCTCGCAGAGGCTGCAGCGCAGGGGGCAGGATGACCGGAGCGATCGATCCGATCTGGGAGCAGACCTACGCACAGGGTCACGGCACCCACTGGCCCTGGGACCCGGTGGTGACGTTCGTCTTCCGCAACCGGCCGCGGGACCGCGTCGGCCGCCTGCTCGAGCTCGGCTGCGGTGTCGGCGCCAACCTGCGCTTCGCCGCCAAGGAGGGCTTGGAGATCGCCGGGCTCGACGGCAGCCCATCGGCCATCTCGCGTCTGGCCCAATTGCTCGCCGCCGAGGGCCGGTCAGCCGATCTCCGCGTGGGTGTGTTCCCGACGCTCCCCTGGCCGGACGGCAGCTTCGACCTCGTGGTCGACCGCGCAGCCTTGACCTGCGTGGGCCGGGCCATCGCGCTGCAGACCCTGGAGGAGTCCTGGCGCGTCCTGCGCCCAGGCGGGCGCCTCTTCATGAACGTGTACGCCGATGATCACCGGTCCGCGTCGAGCGGTGAGCTGGACGAAAACGACCTCAGGCACAACATCAGCGCAGGGACGCTGGTGGGCGCCGGCGCGCTGTGCTTCTGGTCGGAGGCGCAGCTGCGCGCGGCCTTCGCGGCGCGGTCGTGGCGGCTGCTCCAGCTGGACCATGTGGTGCACACGGCCCTGCTCAGCGGGGGAGACCGGCACACCGAGTGGCGCCTCGTGGCCGAGCGCGCCCCGTGACCAACGCCGACCTCGACGCCTACGCGCGGGCCCTCGCCGCCTACTACGGGCCCCACCTCGACGCAGGGCACCTCGACCACCAAGCCGTGCACTGGGGGAGCGCCTGGGGCCAACGGGTGCGCTTCGACGCGCTCACCGGCGGGCTCTGGCCGATCAAAGGCACGCTCCTCGATCTCGGCTGCGGCCTCGCCCACCTCGCCGACTACCTCGACGAGCGCGGGTCGACGGCCGCCTACATCGGCGCCGACCTGCTGCCGGCCATGGTCGACCGCGCGCGGGACCGACGCCCGGCGCTCGACCTTCGGGTGTTGGCGCCGGGCGCCCCCCTCCCCGACTGCGATGTGGCGGTCGCGAGCGGGATCTTCGCGACCGCGGCGCCAGAGGTCCTCCGCCATACGGTCACGGCGATGTGGGCGGCTGCCCGACGGGCCATCTCGTTCAACGTCCTCCGAAGCGGCGCGGCGCAGCTGGAGCCCGGCGAGCGCGCCTACAGCCCCGCTGAGCTGATCGCGTGGATCGAGCCCCTCAGCCCGCGTTGGCTCTTGCGGACCGACCACCACCCCAATGACCTCAGCGTCACGGTCTGGCGGGCCCGGTGAAGATCTCCATCCACCAGCCTGCGTACCTGCCCTGGTTGGGCCACTACGACCGCCTGCGGATGGTCGATCTGCACGTCGATCTGGACCACGTGCAGTTCGAGAAGAACAGCTTCATCAACCGCAACCGTATCCGCACCCCACAAGGCTGGACTTGGCTCACCGTGCCGGTCGAGACGGCGGGGCGGTTCGGCGCCCTCCCCATCGACGGCGTGCGCCAGGCGGACCAGCGTCGGTGGCCAGAGAAACACTGGCGCACCATCCTGGCGAATTACGCGCGCAGCCCCGGGCTCCGCCGCGTCGGCGACGAGCTCGAGGCCCTGCTCCGCGCCGACAGCGCCGCAGACAGCGCGGAGCCGCCCGGCCTTGGCCCGCTGCTCGCCCGGACCGACCAGTGGCTGCAGCGACAGCTCGGCGTCGCCACGCCTCGCGTCTCGAGCCGGACCCTCGGGATCCAGAGCAGCAAGTCTCAGCTGGTGCTCGACATCTGCCTCAAGTTGGGCGCCGACCACTACGTGAGCGGCCCCCTGGGCCTGGACTACCTGGACCTCGCAGCCTTCGCGTCGGCGGGGGTCACCGTGACCGTCCACCGCTTCCACCATCCAACCTGGACCCAACGTTGGCCCGGCTTCGAGCCCAACCTCAGCGCGCTGGACTACCTGCTCTGCGCCGAGGGTGACGCGGCGCCGACCTGGTGGGACGGCGCCTGAGCGCGCGCGCAGGCCCTCAGCAGCGGGCCCGAGGCCATCGACCAGACCGCGGACGCCGTGCCAGCGCGCCCGCAGGCCGACCGCCCGTCCGAGGGCGCCCGGGCCGGCCGCACCCGCGCGCCGAAGCCGCCCGCGCCGTGCGACGCACCCTGCCGCGACGCCACAGCATCGGCGCCGTCGACCACGATGACGTCATCGGCGCGATGCCGACGCTGCGCGTGTCGCGCGGGCGTTAGACAAGCCGCCCCGCGGGCCCCCCGCGGCACGGTCCGAGCGGAGAGTTGACGATGTCGAAGAAGGTGCTGTTCTGGGGCATCTACGCCCGCTGGATCACCCACACCAGCCTTGAGGGGGTGTGGATGCACAGCCTGCGGCGGTCAGGGGCTGAGGTCCGCTACATCGCCTGCGACGGCTGCTTTCACACCTGTGACATCTTCCGCGTCAACGTGAACCCGCGCAAGGGGCGGGCATGCATGGACTGCCAGAACGAGACCTGGAGCTTGATGCACAAGCTTGGGATGGACTGGGAGAGCCTCAGCGCCTACATTCCCCTCGCGCGGCGCGCGCCAATCCAGGCCTGGGCCGCGGCCGTGCCCACCGAAGAGCTGTTCACCGCGACTTGGCGTGGCCAGCCGGTGGGGGCGTGGACGCTGTCTTCGGCCCTGAACCAGCAGCGCCTCTACAAGCCGAACTTCGACGACCCCGTCTTCGTCGACGCGAGCCGCAAGCTGCTCGAGGGCGCGGCGCTGACGCTCGAGGCCGCAGAGGTGCTGCTCGACGAGATGCAGCCCGACATCGTCATCTTGATGAACGGTCGCTTCTTTGCCCACCGCGTCATGATGGACCTGTGCACCGCGCGCGGGATCCCGTTCATGACCCATGAGCGCGGCCCGCAGGACAACACCTACCGCGTGGTCGACGGGTACTCCATTCACGCCCTGCGGCCCTACCACGCGTGCTGGGAGACCTGGGGCGAGGTCCCCCTCAAGAAGACCGAGCTGGCGCGCATCCACACCATCATGGCGCAGCGGCGGCTCGGCAAGAACATGAACTGGGTCCCGTTCAGCCCGCCGCCCAGCGACCCCGACGCGCTGCGCGTCCGCCTGGGCCTCGACGCGCGGCCGATCATCACGATCTTCACGAGCAGCGACGACGAGCTGGCCACCATTCCCGAGTGGAGCATCGGCGCCTTCCCGCGCTCGCTGGACTGGCTGCCCGCCACCATCGAGCTCGCCCGGCGCCGCCCGGACCTGCAGTGGGTCATCCGCATCCACCCCAACATGGCGAAGCTCGGGGGCAACAAGGCGGCGAACGCCCAGGCCGAGGCCCTCATCGCGACCATGCCCGAGAACTGCCGGATGGTGAAGGCCACCGACGACGTCAGCAGCTACACGCTCGGCGACATCACCGCGGTGAACGTCGTCTACTGCTCGACCATCGGCATGGAGATGGCCGTGCGCGGCGCGCCGGTCGTCACGGTCGCGCTCGGCTGGTACGGCGTCTGCGACTGGGTGATCTACTGCGATCAGGCCGACAAGTACGAGGCCAGCGTCGACGCGGCCCTGGCCAGGGGCCCCAGCCTCGAGATCGCCCGCGGCGCGCTGCGCTTCGCCTTCCACCGGTGGGAGACGATGCACTTCCATCTCGGAATCCAGGTGGTCCCACCGAGCGCCCAAGCCCCCGGCGGAAAAATCGACCTGTCCCTGCCCCGACACGTCAGCGGCGACCGGGCCCGCGGGCTCAAGCTCATCGTCGACCGCGTGATGCTCGGCACGTCGCACTTGCCGCAGCCCACCGACGCCGACCGCGCACATGGGACCGCCGACGAGGACGTGTACCTGCGCAACCAGCTGCCGCAGCTCGACCCGGGCGCGGCGGCGACCCTCGCCGGACTCGCCGAGATCGACCAGATGCTCGCCCGGCGCGACACGGTGGCCGCCATCCGGCAGCTCGTGCAGCTCGCCGAGCGCGACCGGACCCAGGTGCGCGTCTGGTACAAGCTGGCCGAGGTCTTCCAGCACGTGCGCAACCTCGACGGGCGCCGCAACGCGCTGCGCACCTGCGTCGACATCGTCCCGGCCTTCCACGCCGCCCGGGTCGCCTTGCTCGAAGACGCGATGGCCCGGAATGACATGCCCGGCGTCAC
>JBJONS010000090.1:0-4137 GCA_046051725.1 Pseudomonadota bacterium
CACCGAGCGCTACCCCTACTCCGGCACCGGCGCGTGGTACTGGGAGGCCACCGCCACCTGGGCCAGCGGCACGGTCTACCCCGAGAACCCCTACTACGCGGTGTTCTTGTTCGGGTACGTCCTGTTCCCGCACCTGCCTTTGAACTTCTACGAGCCCTACGCCGAGGGCGACCTCACCGAGTACTACCAGTACGGCGCCTTCATCTGGCCCTGGTACCTCACCGAGGTCGCCGCCGACCGCCGGCTGATCCAAGAGAGCTGGACCGACACCGGCAGCGAGACCGACCCGCTCGAGGTCCTGCGCGATCGCCTCGCTGACCGCGGGCTCGACATGGACGAGCTCTGGCTCGATCACCTCGCCGCGAACGTCAGCTGGGACTACCTCGACCCCGCCGCCCTCGCGCTGGGCACCGACGGCTACCCGTCGATCCCCGAGTGGGACAACGTCATCGCCGCCGAGGTCGGCGAGGACGGCACCGGCGGCTGGGTCAGCGGGCCGACCGCGCTCGAGCCCTTCCGCTACGGCGCCAACGCCATCACCGTCGCGACCGGCGCCCACCCCCGCATGCGGGTCGAGCTCCTCGGCGCGTCCGCCGGCGACCGCTCGAGCGCCGCCACCTGGGGCGGCCGGGTCGTCGTCGCCCGCGGGGGCGGGCACGAGGTTTTTCCCCTGTCCATGAGCGACGCGACCACGGGCTCCGTCGAGATCGACGGCCTGGAGAGCGCGGACGGGCTCACCGTCCTCATCGGCGTCTGGGCGCCGGCCGGGCGCACCTGGGATCGCGAGCGCTTCCGCTACAATTACCGGATCCAGCCCGTCTCCGGCGGGGATGACGGGGCCGCCGATGGCGGCGCGACCGACGGCGGCGCGGAGGACGGGGCGGCCGACGGCGGCACGACCGACGGAGGGGCGGCCGACGGCGCGCCCGACACGGGCAGCGCAGACGGGGGCGGCGCTGAGGGTGGCGGCAGCGCGGACGGCGCGGCCGACGCCGCCGACCCGAACGGGGCCGAGGACGGTGCGGGCTCCGCCGATGTCGCGCCGCCGGTCAAGCTCGACCCGCCCGGCTGCGCCGCCGCGCCCCGCTCGCCGGCGGGCTGGGCCCTGCTGGGCCTCGTCGCCCTCCTCCTGCGCCGGCGCCGGGCGTGAGCGCGCCCCGCCGCCGCCCCTGGGAGCGGGCCCTGCTCCGCATCGGCGGGCTCGAGGTGCGCGCGCACATCAGCGTGCTGCTGCCCTTCCTCATCTGGGATCACGGGCGCTTCTCGGCGGGCGGGGCCCTCGGCGTGCTCCTCGTCCTGCTGACCCACGCCGCAGGTCACCTGCTCGCCTCCGCCGCCGTCCGCGGCCCGCTCAGCGCCCTGACCTTCCACGGCGCCGGCGCCTGGGTCCGGCGGGAGGGCGACTGGCCCCGCCGCGCGGCGATGGCCTGCGCCTGGGGCGGCGTGCTGGGCCAAGCCGCCCTCCTCATCGTCGCCGGCCTCGGTCGCCCGTGGATCGCCGCGCTGGCGCCTCCGCCGTGGCTGTTGGCCCTCCACGAGGCGGCGCTGTTCGGCAACCTCGCGCTCCTGCTCTACAACCTGCTCCCCTTCGGCATGAACGACGGGGCCGTGGGCTTGCGCCTGCTCCGCCCCGCGCAGGCGGCCCCCGGGGCGCGGCAGGCGCCCGCGCCGATCCCGGCCGAGGTCGCCCGGCGGGCCGAGGACCTGATGCTGGACCTCCGCCGAGAGGCGCGGCACCGGCGCGCGAGCGGCGCGCTCCCTCCGCCGCCCGACGCCGACGGCAGCTGAGCCGCCCGCCCACGCCAGACGCGCCGCCGACCAGCGGGCCGACGGCGCCCCCGACCGCCCGCCTCACTGCAGGGTCAGGCCCACCTGGACCCCCGGCCACTGCTGCACCGTGTACCGGCCGGCGCCGGCCTGCAGCGAGGGCCAGCGCTCCGGCGGCCCGCCGGCGGTCTGGCCCTCGGTCAGCCGCAGGTTCCACGCCGGCCCCGCCACCACCGACAAGGGGCCCGCGACCTGGACGCCGACCTGGGCCCGGGCCGAGAAGAGCGCGTCGGTGTCGAAGCGCAGCTGGTTGATCGGGCTGCGGTGCTCAGCGAGCAGGTCGGTGTCGACCCACAGCCGCCTGCCCTCGGCGCCGTGGTGCAGGCCGACGCCCGCCCCGAGGCTCCACGCCGCGGCGCGCTGGCTGGGGTCGATGCCGGCCGCCCAGAGCGTGTGGACCTTGCGGCCTCCTGCCTTGCGAATGACGCGCCCGAGGCCCTCCTCGGTCGCGCTCAGCTCCCAGACCTTTCGCCCGTCGCGCAGGATGTTCACGAGGCCGATGGCCGCGTCGGCGTTGTCGGCCACGTTCACCAGCCCGAACATCACGCCGTCCACGTCGCCGCTCGTGATGTTCACGACGCCGGCCTGCAGCCCCCGCAGGTCACCTTCGACGAGGTTGAGGCCACCGCTGAGCTGGGCGCCGTCCACCGGCCCCGCGCTGATGTTGATGAGACCAGCGGCCTGGAGCCCCTCCACACCCACCGCGCGGGTCAGCAGCCCCGCCGCGACCACGCCGTGCACCGGGCCGTCGGCCATCGCCACCGCGCCCGCGCCGAGCGCGCCGTCCACCGGCCCGGCGACCAAGGACAGCGCGCCGCTGCCCGCCGCGCCCTCCACGGCCCCGCCGCTGCGGGTGAACGCGCCGCCGAGCTGCGCGCCGTGGACCGGCCCGCCCGCCATCGCGAACAGGCCGCCGGCCTGCAGCCCCTCAACCCCCTCGGTCAGGACGCCTCCGACCGCGCAGGCCTCCGCACCCTCCACCGAACCGGCCCAGCACACGAGCCCGGTCGACAGCACCCGCCGGTCCTGCCCCCGCCCGAGCGCCGAGGTCCCGACCCCCGGCCAGAGGTCCACCCCGACCACCACTTGCGCGGAGCCGGCCGTAGCGGCGGGCGCCGCGGTGGGCGCCGGCGCGGGCGTCTCCGGAGCGGTCGGGTTCGCGCGGGCCGCGCCGAACAACAAGAAGAGGGACAGGGTCGGGGTCATGGCGCGCCGCTCCAGCTCGCGGAAAGGTCGATGGTGCCGACATTCGGCCACCACGCACCACAACACCGGCCATCGGACCCGCTGTCACCCGCCTGTGAGGGTGCGCCCGCCCGCCTGTGGTACCTTGCGCCCGTCCCCAGCCGCGTCGAGCCGACAGCGACATCACCCTCAGCATGGCCCCTCTGCCGGTCGTCGCCCCGCGCCAGCGCCGCGGCGGGCGCCCGGCCCTTCCCCCGGTGCCCACATGCACATGGCCGCGCTCGCCCGCGCTCGCGGATGGCGTCCCTCCCTTCAGGCCGCCGCCGCGCTCCTCGTCGCAGGCGTGCGGGCCCTGGTCTTCTCCAGCCTCTGGATCGCCGGCTGCGTCGCCGCGCTGACGGCCGGCTGCACCGCCCTGCTCGGCCTCGACCCAGACCCGGGCGCCGCGCTGCTCCTCTTCTGCAGCACGCTGTTCATCTACGCCTTCGACCACCAGCTCGACGCGCGCGCGCCCGGCGCAGGCCCGAGCCCGGCCCGCGCCGTGGTCCTGCACCCCGCCTCGGTGGCGCTCACGGTGGCTGCCGGGGTGGCGACCCTGGCCTTGGTAGCCCGCGCCGACCTCGCGACCAGGCTCGTCTTTGGGGCCTATGCCGGCTCCGGCGTGCTCTACGGGCTCCCGTGCATCCCCCAGCGCGGGGCGGAGGGTCTGCGCTGGCTGCGCCTCAAGGACATCCCCTACAGCAAGGGCTTCGTGGTCAGCGTCGCCATCGCCATCGGCGCGGTGGGCGTGCCCGCGGCGCGCGCAGCGGCGGCCATCGACCCGCTGCACCTCGCCGGCGCCGGCCTGCTCGCCTTCACGCTGATCGTCATCAACACCCACCTTTTCGACGTGCCCGACCTCGAAGAGGACCGCCGCAGCGGGGTCCGCACCCTGGCCAGCCGCCTCGGCCTGCGCGGCCTCCGCCAGCTCTCCGCCGCCGCCGCGCTCTTCGGCGCGCTGGTCGCCTGCCTCACCTGGACCGCGGCCCCGGCCGCCAGCGTCGGCTTCGTCGTCGCGCTGGGCGCCTCCTGGGCCTTCGCCCTCGCCGTCACGCCGCGCACGCCCCGGCTCGTCTATGGCACCGT
>JBJONS010000091.1:0-6844 GCA_046051725.1 Pseudomonadota bacterium
GTCGGTGAAGGGGTACTTCAGCGCCTCGCCGATGTCGATGGTGGTGCGGGGCCCGAGGCCGCCGCTGCCGCCGCCCGACGGGCTGCCATAGAGCGAAGAGGTCGGCGGGGCGTAGGGCGAGTTCGTGCTCATGGCTGCTCCGGCGCGGTGACGATGCCCACCAGCGCGTCAAAGTCGGGGAGATTGACCACGCGAAAGTCGGCGTCGACCTGCAGGGTGGCGCTCAGCCGCGCGAGGCGGCTGCGGTCGAGGCGCACGAAGTCGCCCGGATCGGGTCGTCCATAGCGGGCCTTGTACGCACAGGCCCGGCCGTCGTAGCGCTCGCAGACCCGCGGGCGGGCCGGGTCGTCATAGAGGCCGCAGCGGCCGGCGCCCTCGGGCGTGACCACCCGGTGGGCGCAGGCCGTGCGCAGGGTCAGGGTCCAATTGCCGGCGCGGTCGACTCCGGCCTCGACCCCGTCAAAACCCAGGCAGAAACCCAGGTGATCGAGGTTGGCCGCCGAGGTCGGCGCCTGGCGGGGGAAGCTGAGGCGGGTGCAGCACCAGGCGGCGCAGCCGGCGCAGGGCTCGGCCAGCGCGGCGAAGGGACGGGCCAAGGGCGCGGGAGCGGGCAGGCCACCCAGCGCCTGGGCCAGCACCGCCGAGGGCGGCACCGGCGGGTCGCTGACCGGGGCGAGCGGCGGCAAGGCGGCGGGCAGGTGCGCGAAGTCGGGCACGCCGATGATCTCGCGCTGCTCGTCAAAGAGCACCATCGCGGCCCAGGCGTCGAGGCGGCCGCGGTCCATGCGCAGGGCCGGGCGGCCGCGCTCGCCCCAAATGGCGCGGTAGGCGCAATTGTAGGCGTCATAGGCCCGGCAGACGCTGGGCTGCTCGGGCTGGCGGTGCACGGCGCAGCGGCGCTCGGCGGCCATGAAGTGCCGGCAGGGGGCACGGTAGTGCACCTGCCAAGCCCCAGTCTCGATCAGCGCCAGCTCGATGCGCGCGAAGTTGAGCAGGTAGCGGGCATAGTCGAGGTCGCTCCACCGGTCGATGGTGAAGCTGTGCACCGGCAGCACGGTGCAGCACCAGGCCGCGCAGCCGGTGCAGGGGCTCTGGCTGGCGGCGGCCAGATCGAGGGCGCCGGGGGGCAGGGTCGGGTCCAGGGGGCCTCCGGCGGGCGGGCGCCCGAGCATAGCGGAGGCGGGTCGGCGCGCGGTGTTCAGCCGTCGCGGGGGGCGTTGCGGGGGGCGGCAGCCCCCCGCCCACCGCTGACCGGGAGCCTCAGCCGGCGGCGGCCTCGACCAGCTCGGCCGGCAGCTCGATCTCGTCGCGGCGGGCGAGCTGGCTGGCCTCGGCGAAGGTCGCCGGGCGGCCGGTGCGGGGCGGGCGCAGGGTCAGCTTGGCCGTCTCAAAGAAGCCCTCCATCGTGCGGAACATGCTGCTCGTGTCGATCCAGCAGGCGCGCATGCAGCCCTCGCAGCCGCCGGCCTCGATCAGCCGGGCCTGCTCGTACTCGGCGCTGTGGAAGTACTCTTCGAAGTGGGGGTCGAGGAAGTCGAGGTGCTGCTGCTCGGTGCGGTGGCAGATCGTAAATTGGCCATTCGGCGCGACCGAGAAGTACAGGCGCCCCGCGTCGCAGCCCTCGGCCGGGAAGCGCCCGGTCTTGAGGTAGCGCCGGCTGGCCTCGAGGTAGGGCGTGCTGTTGAGGACCGGCTTGCCGGCCGCCTTCATCTCGATGAGCGCGTCATAGGCGGCGTCGACCCGGCGGTGCACGGCGTCGGCGGCCTCGTCGAGGTTGAGGCCGAGCTCGGGCCGGTAGCGGATGAACCGGGCCTCCCAATTCCGCTGGCCGGCCTTGGGGTCGGGCAGCAGCTCGATGGGCAAGAAGCTGACCGCAAAGCCGATCTGCTCGGCGAAGCGCACCATGTCGGGCAGCTCTTCGAGGTTGAGGTTGCTGACGACACAATTGATGGTCGGCAGCGCGCCGGGGCGGCCGGCGAGGCGGCCGGCCATGTGGGTCATCGTGCGCACCGCCTCGTCCCAGGCGCCGTCGATCTCGCAAATGTAATCGAAGCGCTTGGGGTACAAGCTGTCGAGCGAGACCGAAAAGCTCTTCACACCCAGGTCAATCACGCGGTCGACCCGGTCGAGGTAGGCCGAGCCGCGCACCACGTTGCGGCCGTTGCCCTCGCCGATGCCGTTGGTCAGCACGCGCAGGTTCAGGCCCTCGGCCAAGAACGCCGAACATGCGTCTTCGAGGCGGGCCGAGGCGAAGGGCTCGCCGCCGCCGATCGACAGCTGCACCACGCCGAGCCGGGCCATGCGCCCGGCCATCAGCTTGAGCTGATCAGCGCTCAGCTCTTCTTTTTCGTTGCCGTAGCGCCAGATCCCGCACATCTTGCAGGTCAGGTTGCACCGGTGCGTGATCCCAAAGTGCGCATAGACCGGCACGCGGCGGGTGAGCGCGGCGGCGGCGATCCGGGCGTAGTTGCGGGCGGTGAAACGCAGCACGGGTCCCCCAAGGTGGCGACGGCGGCGCCACAGCCGCAGCTTAGCCCAACCGGACGGTCGCGCGCGGTTGAGCGGTGGGCGGGGGCTGGCCGCCCCCGCAACTCCCCCGCGGCGCGGGGGCTGGCCGCCCCCGCGAGCCCTGGCTGGGCCTTTTGGGGCGTGGGGGCTGGCCGCCCCCGCCGGGCCCCGGCTGGGCCTTTTGGGGCGTGGGGGCTGGCCGCCCCGGCGGGCCCCGCCGGGGTGGTTTGCGGGCCGAAGCGGCCCGCGCCTGTTGCGCTCCGGCCGCGCTTGCCGTCGACGATGGGCCTTCCTGCGCCGATGGGCCTTCCTGCGCCGATGGGCCTTCCTTCGCCGATGGGCCTTCCTTCGCCGATGGGCCTTCCTGCGCCGATGGGCCTTCCATCGCCGATGGGCTTGATCGCGCGGTCGGGCGCGCGCGTGTTCGTGGATGCCGGGGGCGGGCCCCGCCCCCGGGCCCCCGGGGCAAGGGGGCTGCGCGCCCCCTTGCATCCCGCGCCACGGGGGGGCCGCGCGCCGCCGTTGCGCGGCGATGCGCCGCGCAGCGGCGCGCAACGCCCCCCCTTTGGAAACCCCCCGGGGGCCGGCGCGGCCCGCTGCTTGGGTGGGCGATGAACGGGTCGCCGCGAAGGCCTCGGCTGCTGCGGGTGGGGGGCTGCAGGTCGCTTCGGGCTGGGCGCGGGTGCGGGCGCGCTTGGCCTCAGCCGCGGCTCGAGAACAACGACCGCAGGGCCACCCTCGGGGCCTCGCCCGGGGTGGCGAGGGCTGGGTGCGGCGGCGCTTGGCCTCAGCCGTGGCTCGAGAACAACGACCGCAGGGCCACCCTCGGGGCCTCGCCGGGCGTGGCGAGGGCTTGGGCGGCGGCGAGGCGCTGCTCGACCGGGCCGATGGCCCAGCAGGCGGCGGCGGGCAGGTCGACGAGGTGGTCGCCGCCCGGGTCGTTGAGCGCGCAGACGTCGCGGCGCTCGACCGGGGCGCCGCCTGGGCCCGGGTCGGCCCAGCGCAGCGGCAGGCCCTGGGTGCGGCAGACGTAGGGCCGGTCGGCGTAGGCACGGCAGGCGCCGTCGGCGTCGAGCAGGGCGCAGGCGCCGGGCGGGTGCGGGGCGCCCGCGGCGAAGAGCGCGGGGTGGCGGTCGCGCAGCAGCGCGGCCTCGACCTCGAAAACGCTGAGCCCGTCGACGCAGCAGCCAGAGCAGCCCCGGCGGCACTGGCGGGCCGGGCCCTGGGCTGCTTCAAGCGGAGCCGTGAGCTGATCGACGAGCTGGTGCAGCTTGTCGACGTAGTCGAGGGCGCGGGCGCGGTCGGGGCTCACCCGCCCTCCGGCCGCTGCAGCAGGGCCAGCCACTCGGCGTGCGGGCTGTGGGGGAAGAGGTCGACGCCGTCGACGGCGACCAGCGCCCAGCCGGCGCGCAGCAGCGGGGCGAGGTCGGCGGCCAGCACCGCGGGGCCACCGCAGGCCACGGCGAGCAGCCAGCCGGGGCCGGGGCCCGCCCGCAGCGCCGCGGGCAGCTCACCGAGGCCGCTGCGGGGCGGGTCGGCGAGCACAGCGTCTTGGTCGGCAAAGAGCGCGTCGCGGTCGCGCAGCAGGCGGTCGAAGGATCCGGGCGCGCGGCGCAGGCGGCCGCCCCAAGCCGGGTCGGCGGCGAGGCGGTCGAGGCCGGCGGCGGCCAGCGGGTCGGGCTCGACCGCGGTGACCACCGCGCCGAGGCGCAGCAGCGCGCTGCTCAGGTTGCCGTTGCCGGCGCCGAGCTCGAGCCAGCGGCGGGCGCCGCTGCGCTGGGCCAGCGCGAAGACGGCCTGCAGCAGGGCGGTGTTGGCGGCGGCCCCCGGCTGCGAGAAGCCGCCGACCGGGCCCCAGAGCGGCACGACCGCCGGCTCGGCGCCGGGCAGGGACGCGTCCGACCAGGGGCGCAGGGCGGGCGGGCCCAGGCGGGGACGGGCGGCAGGATCGTCGGGCACGATCAGCGCCTTGCGCCGCTGGCCGAGTTCGATGGCGAAGCGCCCCGCCGCGCGGCGCAGCCAGGCCCCCTCGTCGAGCAGCGCGCCGATGTCGGCGTTGGCGGCGTCGATCCACAGGCCCCAGGCGCCGTCGGGCCCGCAGCGCAGGCGCAGGCCCGCCTTGGCCAAGGGCGGCGGATCGGCGCGGAGGGCGGCCCAGGCGGCGGCGAGGCCCGGCCCCTGCAACGGGCAGCGCTCGACGTCGAGGATGTCGTGCTGGTCCGTGTCCCAGAAGCCGAGGCGGGTCGGGCCGCCGCGCAGGCTGGCGTCGACCCGGTCGCGCAGGCCCCAGGCGCCGGCGTCCCGCAGGCAGAGCCCGGCCAGCGGCGCGGGGTCGAGGCCCTCTTCGACGAAAGCGGCGTGCAGCGCGGCGACCTTGGCGGCGCGCTGCTCGGCGAGCGGCCGCCCGATCCACGGGCAGCCGCCGCAGCGGCCGGCCAGCGCGCAGGGGCTGCCCTCTGCGGCGGCGCTCACCAGAGGTTGCCGACGTCGATGTAGACGCCGGGCGCGAAGTCTTCGCGGCTCGAGAAGCCCACGTCGGTGCGGATGATGAAGTTGGTGTTGACCGCCCAGCGCATGCCCACGCCCTCTGTGACCACCAGCGCGCTGTTGTCGAGGTTTTGCCAGTCCTCGGCCAGCCAGCCGACGTCCGAGAAGCCGATGGCGGTCAGATCGACCTTGGCCTTGCTCACCGAGAAGCTCGAGAAGGTCCAGCGCAGCTCGGGCTGGGCGATGAAGCGGACTTTTCCGGCGACGCCCCGCAGGCGCACGCCGCGGCCCGAGCGCTGCCCGCCGAAGCTCTCGTAGATCTGGCTGCCGCCCATGCGGGTCTCGTCGAGGAAGGGCAGGTCGCCCACCACGCCGTCGGCCACCAGCCGGGCGGCGCCGATCAGCCGGGCGCGCTTGTCGAAGGGCGCGTAGCCCCGCAGGGTGGTGTTGTAGCCAACCCAGCTCCAGTCGCTGCCCCAGACCGGGGCCCCGCCGCGCACCGTGGCCTCGACCCAGTAGCCCTCTTTGGGCGCGGGCTCGTTGTCGCGGTTGTCGACCATCACGCCGGTCTGCAGCACGCTGCTAAACCCCTCTTCGCCGCCGGGGAAGTCGGCCGCGTACAGCGTGTCGGGGTAGGGCTCCCGCACGTCAAAGTCGCCGGGGATCAGGTACTGGCCCCACCAGGCGAGCATGAGCTCGACCTTGTGCGGCATGGGGTCAATGGCGTACCGCGCGCTGATCAGGCCGTTGGGCTGGATCAGCCGCACCTTGTGGTAGCGGTCGACCAGCTGGTCGGCGGCCTTGCCCTCGATGCCCATCGCCGCGGCCAGCGCCTCGGCGTCGGCGAGGTCGCAGGGCTGGCTCGGGTCGGTGCCGCAGTAGTTGGCGGCCCGGGTGCTGGCGAACTCGGCCCGGGTGGTCAAGCGCAGCGGCAGGTCGCCCACGTCGATCACGTCCAGGTCGATGCGGTGCGTGTGGACCTGCTTGGTGGTCATGTAGAGCAGGATGGTCGACGACCACTTGTAGGGCGCCGTGCCGCCGTCGTAGCGGTAGATGCTGGCCAGCACGCCATAGCCAAAGCCGTCGTCGCTGTTGTAGGCCACCGCAGGCACGCCGCCCCAGCCAAAGCCCTCGCGGTCCCAGGGCTGGGCGGGCGGGGCTGCGGGCGGCGGCGCCGCAGCGGCCGGCGCGGCGGGGGCCGGCGGCGGGGTCTCGTCGCTCACAGCCTGCTGCACGCCATTGTGATCAGGCTGCTGCGCGTGGGCGAGGGCGCCGAGCAGCAGCGCGGGGGCCAGCGTGAGGCGGGCGGCGGAGGCGACGCGCCGGCCGGGCGCAGAGCGGTGGGTCATGGGGTCCTCGCCGGTCGGCGCCGGGGCAGGGAAGGCCGGGACTCTACACCGGGCGCCCGCCCTGCCCGCGGCCGGCCTCAGCGGGGCACCCGCAGCCGGCTGCGGCCCTCGCCCAGGGGCTCGACCAGCACCCGCGCCGGGATGCGCTCGTGCAGGGCGGCGACGTGGCTGATGATCCCGACCTGGCGGCCGCCGCTCTGCAGGTGCTGCAGCGCGGCCAGCGCCACCTCGAGGGTCGCCGGGTCGAGCGTGCCGAAGCCCTCGTCGAGCAGCAGGGTCTCGATGGGCATGGAGCTGGTCCGCAGGTCGCTGAGGCCCAGCGCCAGGGCCAGCGAGGCGAGGAAGCTCTCGCCGCCCGACAAGGACTGCAGGCCGCGGACCTGGCCGGGCTGCCAGAGGTCGCGCACCACGAGCTGCAGCGTCGGCAGCCCCTCGGCCCGCCACTGGGCGAGGCGGTAGCGCGGCGCGAGCCGGGCGAGGTGGCCGTTGGCCCGGTCGAC
>JBJONS010000092.1:0-5356 GCA_046051725.1 Pseudomonadota bacterium
CGGAGGCCGCGCCCCCAGGCCGCGCCGCCGACCTTGGCGTAAAAGGTGTTGGGCAGCGGCTCGCCGTAGGTATGGAGGCGCCAGGCGAGCAGCGCCGCCTGCTGCGCCGCCAGCGCCGCGCCGGCCACCAGCGCCGCGCGCAGCCGCGCCGCCCGGCGGGTCGGATCGCCGACCAGCAGCCCCCCGTGGGCCAGCGCCGCCAGCAGGGGCGCCTCGGGCCGGGTGAGCGCGGCCAGCGCAAAAGCCAGGGTCGAGCACCAGCCCCGCCCGATGGACGGCCCCTCGCCCTCGGCGCGCGGCGCCAGCGCCAGCACGCCGGCGGCGATGAGCAGCGCGTAGAGCGCCGTCTCGAGGCCCTCGACCGCCTCGAGCGCCGCCTGCAGGCTCAGCGCCGCGACCGCCGCGGCCACGAGGCCGGCCCGCGGGCCGCCCGCCGCCGCGCCGCCGCGCGCGGCCACCGCCAGCGCCCCGGCCCAGCAGAGGGCCCCGAGCACGGCCGAGCCCACCACCGCGTCGATCCCGAGCGCCATCAGGCCGGCGAGCAGCAGGGTCCACAGCAGGTTGGTGTAGCCCTCGACCGCCTCGCCGACGTTGTAGACGAGGCCATGGCCCTCGACGAGGTTGCGCGCGTAGCGCAGGCTGATGAAGGCGTCGTCTTGGGTGCACAGGCCAAAACTCGCCGCCAGCAGCAGGCCCGCCGCCGCCCCCGCCGCCGGACCGCCCCACCCGGCGCGCCCACCCTCGGGCGGCTGCTCGCCGGACCGCTGCTCGCCGCCCATGTCGACTCCTGCGCGCGGACCGGCCCGCGGGCGCGCCGCCCGCTGTACCTTGGCCGGCGGGCCCGCCGCCAGCCGCGCCGGCCGCCCCTCCCGCGCCCACCCCGCCCGAGGCCCGATGCCCGCCCCCGCTGACCCGGCCCCGCCGCGCGCGCTCTCCCTCCAGCCGCTGGGCGCCGCGCTGATCGCGCTGGGCGTCGCCCTGCCCACCGCGCCGGCGGGGGGCATGAGCTGGGTGGTGGCCCTGCCTGCGCTCCTGCTGCTCCCGGCGCTGCTCGACGGCCCGACCCCGGCCCGCGCCGCCCTGGCCCTCGGCGCGCCGCCCGCCCTGATCGGCGCGCTGGTGGGCAGCCTGCGCTGGGAGAACACCCTGGTCATCGCCGACGCCGCGCCCTACACCGACCCGGCCCAGATCGGCGGCTGGGCGCTCGAGGTGCTGCCCCAAGGCGAGCGCGGGGTCGGCGGCCTGCTGCTCGGCGGCGCGCTCGGCCTGCTGCGCCTGCGCGGCCGCCCGGCGGCCTGGGCCGCGGCCCCCCTGGCCCTCTGCGGCGGCCTCGCCCTCGCCGCCGAGACCTGGCGCGATCTGGCGGCCGATGCCTTCGCCCAAAACGACCCGCTGCTCGGCGACCTCGCCCTGCTGCTCATCGGGCCGGCCCTGCCCGCCACGCTCGCGGTGGCGCTGCTCGCCCTCGGCGCCGCCCGCCGGGCGCCCCTCACCCTCGGCGCCGCGCTGGGCTGCGCCGCGCTGGCGCTCGGCGGCCTGCTGCCCGCGCCGCGCCTCGCGGTGGCCCTCGCCGCGGTGGCCCCGGCCGACCAGGCCGACCTGCCGGTGGGCGACCGCGGACCGGCCCTCGCCGGCGCGCCGATCCCCTACGATCACGCCGACATCGACGGTGTCCTGCGCGCGAACCGCCGGGCCTTCGACCGCGAGGCCGGCTGGGCCTGCCGCCGCTTCGACCGCCGCTGGCACCTCGGCGCCCGCGCCGCCGAGCTGATCGCCGCCCCCGCGACGCTGCCGGTGGGCGCCCTGCGGCCGGCGATCGGCCGCCTGCGGGCCTGGTCGGTCGACCGCGTCGCGCTGCAGGGCCGCGCCGCGCAGCCGACCTCGGCCCTCGACCGGCTGACGGGCGCCGCCCCGCTCTGGTCGCGCCCCACCGCCCGGCTGCTGCTCGACGCGCCGCCCGCGGGCGCCGCCTGGCTCCGGCTCGGGCCCGGCGGGCTGGAGGGCGCGCCCCCGCCGCGGGCCGACGACAGCCCGCGGCTTGACTGCGTGATCGACGTGCAGGACGATGTCACCGTGCAGCAGCTCTACACCGCCGCCCGGGGGCTGACCGAGGGCCCGGCCGCCCCCTGCCGCGCCCTGGCCTGGGCGCCGGCCGGCGCGGGCCCCGACGCCCTCTGCCCGAAGCCCGACCCGGCCGCCGCGCCCCGATAGACCGCTGCCCGGAGGCGCCATGCCGCTCACGCTCGACGAGTACCGCTGCCTGCGCGGCTTCTCGGTGCTGTACTCCGGGGGCCTCGACTCGGCGGCGGTCGCGATCCTCATGGGCGGGCTCATCGACGGGCCCATCCACCTGCTGACCTACAAGCACCGCTACGGCGCCCTGTTCAACGAGTGGTCGCGGCGCCACAATGACGACCTGCGGCGCATCCTCGGCGAAAGGGTGCTGCACAGCTTGGTCGACCTGACCGAGACCTGGGACCAGCTCGGCGCCGCCCACATCTTGCGTGAGATCGCCAAACACCGCGGCCACTGGGTGATCTGCCTCGGCTGCCAGCAGAGCATGGCGACCCAGACCGTGCTCTACAACCTCGAGCACGGGATCACCAACACGTTCATCTGCAGCAGCGTCGGCGGCGAGTACGCGGTCATGAGCATGGGCGTGACCCGCGAGAAGAACATGGCCTGGTACGCCCGCTATGGCGTGCGCTACAACGCTCCGCTGCTCGATCTGGGCGTGCACAAAGAAGAGGAGCGGGCGCTTCTGCGCCAGCACGGCGTCGACCCCGGCTGGGGGCGCCGGCGCTCGCACCAGGGCTACCAGCCGATCTGCTTGCTCGGCTTTCAGCACGGGCTCGACATCCTCGTCGACTGGCACACGACCTACCCGCCGCAGCGCATCGGCGACTACCTCGACGAGAAGGCCGAGGTCAGCGACCTGCTCATCAAGGCCGCCCTGCGGGCCCGCGGCCACGACCCCGAGCGCCTCATCGCCGAGAACCTCGCCCGCTACCAGGCCGAGGAGGAGGCCATCGCCGCGGTGCGCGCCCGGACCGCGGCCCGCGCGTAGCCCTGCGACGGCCCCCGGGGGGCGTTGCGGGGGGCGGGAGCCCCCCGCCCACCCTTCCCGTTCAGGACCAGAGGCAGCCCCCGTACAGGCGGCTGAGGATGTGCACGCTGGCCTGCAGGCAGCCGGGGCAGTGATCGACGTCGTGCAGCAGCGCGGCGCGGGCCGGGCTGGCCCAGATCGCCGCGAGGCCGTCGGTGGCGAGGTTGCCCGCCGGGCGCGAATCCAGGCCGCAGCGCACCAGATCACCGTTGGGAAGCACATAGAGGAGCTGGCGCAGCTCGCGGCAGGGGAAGGCCTGGGGGCCGTCGAGCGCCGCCGCGGCGCCCCGCCCGGCCAGCCGCTCGACGAGGTGGTCGAGCAGGGGAAGCTGGCGCGCCGCCCGCAGCCGCGGATCGGTCAGCGCCGCGCGGGCCGCGGCCAGATCGGTGATCCCGACGACGCGGGGCCGCTCCACCTCGGGCGGTCGGGTGCCAACCAAGAATGGGGCCACGTTCACGCCCAACACAAGCTCGGCGTCGTAGCGTTGGGCGAAGGCGCGCAGCGCGTCGACCGCCCCGATGCTTTCGTCGGTCAGGGCGAAGTTGATCCCCAGCGAGAAGCCCCGCCGGGCGCGGATCGGCCCGATGCGGCGCAGGGTGTCTTCGACCCGGGCGAAGCTGCCGACCACGCCACGCTGCAGCTCGTGGACCGCCTCGGGCCCGTCCACGCTGATGCGCAGCTGCAGGCCCGGCCAGCCCACCCGGTCGAGCGCGTCGAGCAGCGGCGCCTGGACCGTGCCGTTGCTCGTGAGCTGGAGCAGGTGCGGATCGACGTGCTGGCGCACCGCCTCGAGGAGCTCGGGCATGTCGCGCCGGGCGAAGGGCTCGCCGCCCAGCACCTTGACCACGTCGAGGCTGCGCAGCTGGGGCAGCACCGCGCGCCAGTCGTCGAGGGTGAGATCGGCGTGCTCGCGCACCTTCCACGAGTCGCAGTGCCGGCAGCGCAGGTTGCAGCGGTAGGTCACGATGAGGTGCGCGGCCCGCGGCGGGCCGTCCCAGCCCGGCTGGGCCCGGCGCATCACCGCCGCCTCGGCCACGTGCGCCCAGGCCCGCGCCCGGCGGCGCGCGCCGGCCACCCGCTCCACCACGCCGCCGAGCACGCTGTTCACATCGTCACGAGGCTGGCCGGGTTCAGCCAGCGGCGCAGCAGCAGCGGGCTCAGCTCGCCGTCGCGCAGCAGGCCGGCCACCACGCCGCCCATCTTGGCGAGGTTGACCACCTGGGCCAGCGCGACCAGCGGGCGGGGGTCGTCCTTGAAGCGCGGGTCAGCGTAGAGCTTCCAGATCAGCGACTTGGGCAGGGCGCCCTTGTTGAGCAGCACGATGAGCGCCAGCCACCGCAGGTCGGCCTTGGGGCGCGGGTAGGACAGGTCGACCCGAAACTGCTCGAAGGCGCGGGTGTGGATCCCCTCGATGTCGGCCTCAGTGGCTCGACCTTCGCGGAGGAGCCGCCGGGCGAGGTGGGTCTCGGGGTACAGCGTGAGCCCGAACAAAAACAGCTCAAAAGGCCGCTCTAACTGCATCAACATGCGGAAGAGCTGGTCTTTGTCGTCTTCGGTGCTCATCGGGTCGTCCCAGATGAGCTGGAGGTTGGACCGCAGGCCCACCTCGCGGAAGATCCGCTGGGCCTCAACGATCTGCGCGTTGGGCACATCGCGGTGGTAGAGCTCGCGGTTCACCCGGTCGTTGGCTTGGATGCCCATGCACAGCGCGCGCAGGCCGGCGTCCTTGAGCTGGCGCAGCGGCGCGGCGCGGACCATGCGCGGATCGACGAGCACCTCAAAGGGGAGGCCGACCCGGGCCTTCCACTGGACCGAGAACTCGGCCACCCAGGCCGGGTGCAGCGGGAAGACCTCGTCGTCGAAGCGCACCACCTTGATGTTCTTGCAGAGCTGCTTGGCGTACTCGAGCTCGGCCACGAGGTGCTCGACCCCCCGGACGCGGAAGGTCGGGCCGAGGCCCTCGGTCAGCGGCTTGGTGACCGTGTTGCTGCAGAAGGTGCAGGTCCAGTAGGGGCAGCCGCGCGAGGCCAGGGTGGTGTACTCGGGGTTCATGATGAAGGGATCACCGCGCTCGACGCGATCCCCGTCGACTGACCACTTGTCGGCCTGGGTGTGAAAATCGCGGAAGGGCAGCCGGTCGAGCGGGACCAGCGGCGCCAGATCGGCCTTGTGCACGCCATCCTGGTCGCGGACCCAAAATCCTGGGCTGCCGGCCAGCGGCGCCCCCTCGTCCATCCGGACAAAAAAGGG
>JBJONS010000093.1:0-8903 GCA_046051725.1 Pseudomonadota bacterium
GGGCCGCGCGGCGCACGCTGGGGCCCGCCTCGCGGCGCCAGGCCGACCGGAGGGCGCGGCGCAGCCGCGGTCGCCGCCCGGCGGCGACCAAGCCGCGCAGCGGCGCGCCCAAAGGGGGGCCGCCCGCGCGCAGCGCGGGGGCGCCCTGTACCCGAGGGGTCAGCCGGGCTCGGACACGCCGTAGACGGTCAAGGCGCGGCCGTTGAGCGGCTGCACGGGCCGGTAGTTGAAGTCGTAGACGTCAAGGAAGGCCTCGAGGTCGGCGCTGGCCATCGACACCGGCAGATCAGAGAGGAAGAACTGCACCCCCTCGGTGCAGGGGGGCGTGGTCAACGAGCCGCTGTACCCCAGGGGGTAGGCGCCCGGGAAGCCGGGGAAGACCGCGCCGAGGTCGACCGAGCCGCCCAGCTCGATCGGCGTCTCACCCTCGGGCAGGGCGAGGGCCTCGCGGAAGCGCAGCGCGCCGTCGGCGCCAAAGATGGGGTCAGGGATGGCCTCGTCGTAGCCGACCACGAAGGCCGCGATGACCAGCAAGCGGGTGGGCGAGGCCAGATCGGCGTGCACGAAGTGCACCTCGGCGTCGAAGTGCGCGCCGTCGACGGTGTGCTCGCTCAGGCCGTGGAAGTGGAACTGGTCGAGCTCGTAGGTCGCGCCGCCCCAGGTGAGGGTGCTGCCGCTGTCGACCTCGTAGCGGATATAGTGACCCGGGTTGTAGGCGCGCAGGGTGGTCGGCCCCCAGCTCGCAACGGGCCCCGGTGCCGATGTGCCCACGATGAGCTCGGCCGTGATGTCGACCGGCGACTGGGCCTCACCCTCGGCGCAGGCGGCCCACTCTTCATCGAGCTCGCCCCAGTACTCGGGCCCGATGTCGCCGCTGTAGCCCCAATCGGGCTCTTCGGCGCCCTCGTCGCCGCCCGCGTCATCGCCGCCGGCGTCATCGGCGCCCGCGTCATCGGCGCCGGCGTCGTCGGCGCCCGCGTCATCGGCGCCCGCGTCGTCCGCATCCCCGACGCCGCCCGAGTCGGTCGGCTTCTCGGCGGTGCAGCCCGCGGCGGCCAGCGACAGACCAACCGCGAGGAGGCCCACGGCCGCGTGGGTGAACCGGGCGGCGAGAGCGGAGAGTGGCGAGGACATGGGCGCTCCACACGTGGAAGGGGGGGGCGCCGACGGGGCGCGACAAGCCCAACGGGCTATCGCCGCTGCCCCAAACGCGCCACGCTGCGCCCGGCGGCGCGCGCAGGCCGGTCTTCAGTCGGCGCGGCGCTCAGCCCACCCGCGCGTTGCAGACCCCACAGAAGCGCGGATCGCCGCGGTAGACGCTCATCCGGGCCTGGTAGCAGCCCTTGTGGAAGGTCTGCCCGCAGCGGTGCACGCACTCTTGCAGCACGTCGGGGGCCACGCCGCCGCCGCAGATGCCGCAGGGCACCAAGGCGACCGAGGCGGCCTGCTCTTCGACCACCTGGCGGGGGGCGGTCACCGGCAGGGGCTCGACCGGACCCCACCAAGCCAGCCAGCCCATCAGCACGCCGACCAGACCCGTGATGAAGCCCGGCATGCTCTCGGCATAGACCTGACCCACCGGCTCGCCGGCCAGCACGCTCGGCAGGAACACCAAGACGAAGATGAGCGTGTAGAGGACCACCGCGGTCGCGGCGATGCGCACCGCGTTGCCCCGCCCCCCCCAGAGGTGCCGGGCGAAGCTCACCAAGATGAGGCCCTGGGCCAGCCCGGGCAGCACGATGGTCCACAGGTTGCGGTGGGCCAGCAGGGCCACACCCCAGCCGACGGCCCAGAGCATCACACCGAAAAGAGCCGCCACCAGCGTCAAGGTGCCCTTGCCCAGGTAGCCGCGGGTCTCGGGGTAGTCGGGGCTCTGCTCGAGCACGCCGCTGCCGCGGGGCGGCTCGGGCAGCAGATAGACCAGCTCGTTGTTCACGACGCCGAGGTCGCCGAGGGTCTCGTTGTCGTTCAGCAGGCGCCCGCGGGCCCGCAGCCAATACAGCCGACGGGTACCGTCAGGCCAGTAGGCGTTGAGGCCCGCGTCGCGCGCGACCCGCTGGGTCAGGTCGCGGGCGGGCAGGTAGTTGGGCACCTGCAGGTCGAGCATGAACGACTTCATGTCGATGATCTGCACGAGCACGTGCACCGTCTGGTCGGGCTGACCAGGCAGCGGCTGGTGCGTCGGGGCGCCGTGGACGGGGCTGGACACGCTCAGCGCTGGGCCTCGACGGTGCGCTCGAGCTCCTCGACGATCTTGGCGAGGGGCTGGAGCAGGCGCTCGAACTTGTCGAACCACCGCAGCCAGACCTCGTCGCCCTGCTCGGGCGCGGGGACCTCGGCGTTGACCCGGCGCACGAACTCTTTGAAGCGCTCAACGCGCTCGATGGTGCGCTGCAGCGGGCTGTAGAAGTCGTGCGCGTAGTTGATGAGCGCGCCGGCGCTGCGGTAGAGCACCCGGTCGGTCGTGCCCTCTTCGATGAGCAGGAACTCGGCCGAGACCAGCGCGCTGTTGAACGCCTGCACGCTGACGTCGAGCTCGCGCAGCAGGGCGGTGCGGAACAGGTTGTTCACCACCTTGCGGTTCACGCGGATGAACTCGACCACGCGCGGCTTGAGGTAGGACTCGGCCGCCCGGCTCTGGCGCCCCGCGCGGGGCACCGGCAGCAGCACCTGCACCATGCGGCCGAGGCGCACGTTGATCCGGCAGAGCGCGACCGCGTCGGCCTGGTCTTCATCGGCGCTGTGCAGCCGCGGGCCGCAGGACTCTTTGACCCTGGCCTCTTTGCGCTCGGCGGTGTCAAAGACCGGCCGCAGATCCCCCTCGTCGGGCGACTCGACGTGGCAGAGCCAGAGCATGTACTCGCCGTCGCGCCGGGGCACCTCGAGCGGCACCTTCACCGCGTCGGGCAGGTGCACGCCTTGGCCCAGGCGGGTGATGCCGTAGCCGCCCTGGATGATGGCGTGGTACTTCTCGCCGTTGTTTTGGAGCTCGACCTGAAGGCCCTGCACGATGCCGTGGCCGTGCAGGTAGAGGGCGTGACGGTGCAGGTTGCGGCGCTGGTAGCTCTGCTCGTCCAGGAAGTCCTGGGCGGTCAGGGCGAGGCCCTCGAAGGGCCGGAGGCGGCGCAGGATGGGGTCCTGGTTCATTTGACCCGCTCCTCAAACTCAATGGTGAAGGTGACGTGGGCCGGCTTCTCGTTGGTCACGATCTGCGAGATGCGACGCAGCACCCCCTCCGCCCGCTCGCCGAAGCGCGCCTTGAAGCGGTCGTGGTCCTCGAGGGTCACCGAGAAGAACGACGTGCTGACCCGATCGGTCCGCACGATGTAGCAGGGGGGTGGTTCGCCGCGACGATACCGCTCTTCGATGTTGCGCCCGCCCGCGAGGGTCAGGGCGCCCAGCGCGGCGGCCTTGGGGCGCTTGCGCTCGACCACGCCGACCTCGGCGGCGGTGAGCACGCGGATCATCTCGCGCAGGCCCTCGCGGGTGCCGCGGCTGCGGTAGAGCCGGATGCTGCGGCGCACGAGCTCGCGCTGCTGGTGCAGGGGCAGCGAGCCGTCGAGCTCAAACGAGACCCAGCTCGCGATCCAGGGCAGGAACTTCGGGTCGGCGGTGAGCGGGTCGGTCAGCGAGGGGATCTGGTCGATCTGGTCCGTCACCGTGGTCATCAGGTGCTGGAACAGGAACAAGAAGCGCCGGAACTGATCGGTGCTCTGGGCGGTGACCGCGCTGGTGCGCGCCACCGCCCGCTCGCCCCACTGGCGGGCCGAGCGCTCGGCGATCGCCGTCACGTCGCGCCGCTGGGTGGGGACCGCCCCCCGGTAAATCCCCGGCAGGAACCGGAGGTAGCTGCGGACGGGGACGAGCAGCACCACCCGGTCCGAGGTGCGCAGCGGCGGGACCGCCCCGCCGTCGGCGACCTCGACGATGGTTCGCAGCTCGACCATCTCTTCGGGCGCGTAGAAGCTCGCCGGGCTGCCATCGGGCAGGGTCCGCACGGTGCGGATGCGGATCACATCGCCGCCCCCCTTCGGGAGCACTTCGATCTCGCGGACATGCCCGACGGCCTCGCCCCGTCCGGCCTCGACCAGCTTGTAGCCGATGCTGTTGCCGACGTGACGGGAGAGGTAGGCCCGGGCCGAGCGCAGCGGGTAGCCGATGCGGACCACGTCCTCAAAACACCGGTAGTCGCCGGGCACCGCGCCCCGACGCTGGGGGTCGGCCCGGGGGATCAGCCAGTCGCGCCCCTCGCCGATGGGGGCGCTCGGCCCCACCGGCGCGAGCGGCCCGGCCCCGCCCTCTCCGCTCATTGGCCGACCTCCTCGGTCCGCACGCGCACGCGCCGGACGACGAACAGGTCGTGGGCGGTGAGGATGAGCTCGGACACGCCCTCGGCGCCCTCCCAGCCCGGCGGGCCGTTGGGCTCGACCGCGCTGACGTCGAAGAGCCGCACGTCGACGACGTGCCGCACCTCAGTCAGCTCGGTCACCATGCGGGCGAAGTCCTGGGCGTAGAGCGTGCCGCCAAAAGGCCAGCCCTCGCGGTCGAGCCCGCCCTGGTAGGCGTCGAGGAAGCCGCGCACCCACTTCTCGGCCTGCTCGCGCACCTGCAGCACGTTGGCGTTGGGGCGCATGCGCAGCTCGATGCTGACGTCGACGGGCAGGAAGCGCGCGAGGCGCACCTGCGGGTCGACGTTCACGAGGCAGCGGCGCTTGAGGTAGGCCGCCACGTGATCGCGCAGCCCGGCGGCGAGGAAGGGGTCGGGGATGAGCTCGCCCTCGCGCCGGATCGGCAGGATGACGACCTCGACCTGCCCGTCGGCGTCCATGCGGCCGTTGCAGGCCGCCCGGCTCACCTCGCCGCTGGCCTCGCGGGCGATGATCTCGAAGTCGGTGCGGGTCACCGCCCGGTCCCGGCTCGTGAGGATCGAGGGCGCGCGCCGGATGATCTCTTCGATGGTCTCGGCGTCCCGGCCGCCGGTGCCCGGCAGCAGGTTGGTCACGTCGAGCTGGGCCACGATGCCCTCGCCGACCACCACCTTGTGCGGGGCGACGTTGCTGATCGCGCCCGGCACCTGGCGGTAGGTGTCGACGATGACGTTGTTGCTGCCGGCCGGCAGCATGCGGCCGCGGATGCCGTTGCCGAAGCTCAGCGAGCCCTCGACCGGGTCGACCACGAAGACCTTGTCGTCCTTGCTGCACGACAGCATGTCGTCGACGCGGCGCCAGGGCTCTTTGGTCCCGTCGTCTCCTTCGACCAGCACGATGATGTCGTCAAAGAGCTCGGGCCGGCCAAAGACCGGGCGCTCGCCCTCCCCCGGGTGGAGGAAGATCGGCTTGCGCATCAACGAGATGACCTGACCAGGGATGCCCAGCCCGCTGTAGCGCTCGGTGCGCAGCGTGAACAGGCCAGCCGCGTCGACGGTGTTGAGCATCAGGTGGGTGACCGGCGGCAGGGCCGGCACCTGGCCGAGCTCCATGCCCGGGGGGAGCACGAAGCGGCCGCGGAGCCAGAAGCCGTCGCTCGGCACCGCCGGCAGCTCGGGCAGCGGGAACTCGAGCGCGCCCGAGCCGGAGAAGTCGTAGGCCCGGCGCTCGCGGCCCTCGCTGCCGTCAAAGAAGCCGGCGAGGCGGCGCCAGCCGGTGCGGCCGTGGCCGCGGTCCTCGAGCAGCTCCCACTCGACGCTGGTGTCGCGCGGCAGGTAGGCCTCGCCGCGGCAGCGGAACTGCAGGGCGTGGCGGTTGCCGACGGGCAGCGGCTTGTCGAAGTGCAGGTACAGCGACAGGTTCTCTTCTTCGATGTCGACGAAGGGGAAGAACGGGAAGAACTCGGCGAGGCGGCCGGTCTCGCGGGTGACCACGCGGGTCAGCCGCTGGTTCTCTTCGCGGAAGTCGAGCTGGGCCATGCGCGGCGAGGGCAGGGGCTGCTCGTAGAACTCGCCGCCGATGGTCTTGTCGGCCCCGAGGCGCAGGCTGTAGATCTTGAGCGCGATCGGGTGCTGCTGCTTGTTCTCGTCAGTGCCGGTCAGGCTCGACTTGATGAGCTCGAGGCGCAGCCAGGTCGACTCGGTGGCCCCGACCTCGTAGCGCGCGAGGCCCTTGAGCTGGGTCTTCGGGTCGAGCTCGATGCGGATCTTGCGGCGGGCGGCCCGCTTCGCGCCGTCGGCGTCGAGGTCGGCGAAGGTGAAGGCCGAGAAGATCTTGTCCTCGGTCCAGACCACGCGCCAGTTGTCTTCGGCCCGGTAGGTCAGCTGCAGCTTGTAGAACTTCTCGGGCTCTTCGACGAGCTCGCCGTTCATCTCGAAGCCGACCTCGATCTCGAGCAGGACCGGGGCCTTGCGCCGGTTCTCGAAGAGGTCCGAGCCGATGTAGAAGCGGCGGCCGATGGTCGGCGGGATGGCCGGGTTGATCTGAAAGGGCGACCAGGGCGCCTCGCCGAGCTCGTTGCGAATGACCTGGTGGCGGGCTTCGCCGGAGTAGAGGTCGACCTCGACCGGGCGGATCCAGTTGAGATCGAGCTCGAGGTCGGGGCAGAGGCCGCGCACGAACACGGTCTCGTAGCGCTCGGCCCGCAGGTTGAAGCCGTCGCTGGCCATGTCGGTGAGCGGCCCGGTGAGGACCACCATCGCGCCCTCGATGCGCACGCGGTCGCGGGGGATCTCCTCCCAGCTCTCGCCGCGGCGGTAGGACCAGCGGTAGCGCGGCAGGTAGCCGTTGCGGCCGGCCGGCACGTCGCGGTTGGTCAGCTGCAGCCGGATGGTCCAGCCGCCCTTCATCGGCGGCAGGTCGACCAGCGCGAACTCGAGCGAGCGGCCGCGCGGGACCACGCGCCAGTTGTTGAGCTTGCGCTCTTCACCGCCGCGGTCGTCCTTCCAGCTGACCTCGAGGTCCTCCTCCATCCGGCTGGCCAGCCAAGCCTCGTAGTCGAGGCGGCCGCGGATCCACCAGCGGGCCTCGGCGATGCGCTCGGGCAGCGCCACCTTCTCGGAGCCGAGCTGAAAGGGGATCGGCTGGATGCCCGGAAGCGCGGTGACCAGGCTGTCTTCGGGCATGCCGAGCTGGGTCTCGCGCTCGCGCTCGACCTCGACCGGCACCCAGCCGTCGGCGGTCGGGTACTCCCACTTGAAGAAGGGGGCGATCGACAGCTCGGAGCCGGCGCGCCGCACCCGCAGGCGCCCGAGCCGGCGGCCCGACTCGGGGTCGATGTCCATCAAGCGCAGATCATCGTGGGCGACGTACAAGAACTGGTGGGGCGTGTACGCGTCGGGCCCGTACTCGAGCGGGTCGAGGTCGAAGAACTGCGCGCCGCGGCCGCCGGCGAAGGTCAGGGCCGAGGGGTGCTCGTCGAACTGGCTGAACGGGATCTCGCGCACCGCCGGGCGCTTGCCGCCGCGCACCGCCATGATCCGGTCGATCTTGGCGTCGTGCACGGTGATCCGGTCGGTCGTCAGGAAGTCGAGGCTGGCCTCTTCTTCAGTCTGGCGCGTGCTCGCGCGCGAGAACGCCGGCAGCTCGAGCTTGGTGCCGGGCCGCTGCACCGACAGGGTCAGCGGCACCACCGCCGGCCGGGCCCGCTTCCGCTCCTCACCGATGAAATTGAGGAAGTGGATGTAGGTCTTGTCCGGCACCCGGTTGAGCCGGTAGATCGTCAGCTCGGTCATCCAGGCGAAGAGCTGGACGAGCGTCATCCCCGGGTCTGCGTCGGAGAGGTTGGTCCACTCCGGGCAGTACTGGGGGATCAGCGAGCGGGCTTCGGCGACGATGTCGGCGTAGCGCCGGTCATCGAGGTTCGGCGGTTTGATCGGCATCGAAGGCTGCGGGGGAAGGGGTGGGTTGCAGACCCGCGCGCGCGTGGGTCGGCGGCGCGGCGGGGCCGGTCAGCGGGCCGTGTTGGCGATCACCTGCTCGACGCTGGCCGTCACGCCGGTGGAGATGATGGTGTAGACCACCTCGACGCGCAGCGCGCCCGAGGGGTCTGGCGCGGCGAGCACGCGCTCGACGTTGATCCGGCGCTCCCACCGGCGGAGCGCGTCCTCGACGTACTGCGCGGCGAGGGCGCCGGCGTAGCCGTTGTTGGGCGCGAAGAGGAGCTCGTGGACCCGGCAGCCGAACTCGGGGAGCATCTGCCGCTCCCCGGGCTGCGTGCCGAGGATGATCGAGATGCTCTGGCGGATGTTCTCCTCATGCTCTGAGAAGGCCACACCACCGCTGGCGGGGTCGAAGTGAAAGGGGAAGGCGAAGCCCCGCCCCAAGAAGTCTCGACGGACCGCCATGCACGACCTCCATCAGCGCCACGCGGGCCAACCATAGCGCAAGCGGGGCCCCAGAGGGGGACGCCCGCCGGCCGGCCCGCGCCGGATCACGTGCCGGTCGTGTTGCTGATGAACGTCAACTCGGTCGTGTAGCCGGAGCGCGAGCTGATCACGTGGCGGCTCGACATCACGAAGAACTTTCCGTTCTGGCCCTGGGGCAAGCCCGAGAAGTTCGCGGTGACCCCGGCGCGCAGCGCGTCGTCGCCGGCGACGGTGGCCGAGCCGCGGCAGAACTGGCGCGCGATCCGCTCCATCTCGGCCTTGGCGACCTCGTCGGCCTGCGACTGCGAGCTCACCGGCACGTCGGTGACGTAGGCCACCGACTCGCCGAACTTGCCGGCCTGCTCTGCGCCGACCTCGCCGCCGCCGATCTTGGTGATCTGGCCAGCCGAGGCCATGCCGACGATCTCTTTCTTGGCTTTGACGTCCCAGCCGCGCACCACGACCTTCTGCACCATGTCGGTCGTGTTGAAGGCGAGCCGCATCGAGCGCAGGCCCTCGCCCATCTTGATGTCGACCGACGAGCCCTGAAAGCTCGGCTTCTTGAACTCGAGCTTGCCGTCGGTGACCCGCAGCAGGTAGTTGTTGCGCG
>JBJONS010000094.1:0-6576 GCA_046051725.1 Pseudomonadota bacterium
CGGCGCGCTGAGCCGGGGGGCGCCGGGCCGGCGGGGGAGGGGGACCAGACCCCTCCCTCTCGGTCGTTTTACCGCACGTAGATGTTGACGTATGCCGTGCCTGGGTTGTCACTGGTCGTGCAGCTCGCGATCCCCTCGAGCGCGCCGAGGCGGATCGTGTCGGTGCTCAGGCCGCGGCTGACCACGAAGTCGGCGCCGCCGATGTAGCGGGTGGCCGACTCGTAGCTGCGCGTGCCGAGGCCGCAGAGCGAGCTGCCCCAGTTGAGCGGCAGGCCCCAGCTCTCGCTCGCGAACTGGAAGCCGAGGTTGTTGCAGCTGGTCATCGAGCCCGGGTAGCCGCAGTGGGCGGTGGCGCTGCCGCTGCTGTACTCAAAAAGCACCTCGTCCCAGGCGAAGCGGGGGCTGCTGTTGTGCGCCGTGGCGTCGTAGCCCGTGCCATAGACTGGGTGGCTGGCCGCGAGGCGGGTCCATCCCCCTCCGTCTTTGGTCATCAGGCAGTAGTAGGCCCCGCGGGTGAGGGTGTAGGTGCCCGACGCGCGGCTCGGGTTGTCGAGCAGGATGTCTTCGCAGTCGAGCGCGGGGCAGGCGGCGCCGGTGCCGAGCACGCCGTCGTCGACGATGGTGTCGCAGTCGTCGTCGCTGGCGTTGCAGACCTCGGCGGCCCCGGGGCGCACGCTGGTGGTGGCGTCGTTGCAGTCGCCCCCGGTCGAGGTGTAGCCCGAGGGCGCGCTGCACGAGCTCGTGCTGGTGCTGCCGCCGTAGCCGTCGCCGTCGCCGTCGCGGTAGTAGGTGCCGCCGCCCACCCGGCCCGGGTCGGCGTCGTCGACCAGGCTGTCGCAGTCGTCGTCGATCCCGTTGCAGCGCTCGGCCGCCATCGGGCTGACCGCGGCGGTGCTGTCGTTGCAGTCGGTGTTGTCGGCGACGAGGCCCCCGCCGGCCGCGCAGGCCCGGCTGGCGCTGCCCGCGCCGTAGCCGTCGCCGTCGCTGTCGGCGTAGACGCTGAGCCCGCCGATCAGCCCGCCGTCGGCGGCGTCGACCAGGCTGTCGCAGTCGTCGTCGACGCTGTTGCAGACCTCGGCCGCCAGCGGGTTGACCGCCGCCGCCCCGTCGTTGCAGTCGCCGGCCCGGGCCGCAAAACCGCTGGTCACGCTGCAGGCGGCGCGCGCGGCGCCGGCCCCGTAGCTGTCGCCGTCGGCGTCGACCCAGACGGTGGTGCCGCCGACCAGGCTCGCGTCTGCGGCGTCGATCTGGCCGTCGCAGTCGTCGTCGTAGCCGTTGCAGGCCTCGGTCGCGCTCGGGCGGATCAAGTTGTTGGCGTCGTCGCAGTCGCCGGCCACCGCCACCGACCCGGCGGGGGCGGCGCAGTCCTCGACCCAGCCGGCGGCGGCGCCGTAGCCGTCCCGGTCGGCGTCGGCGTACCAGCGGGCGGTGGTGATCCCGTCGTCGGGGGTGCCGTCACAGTCATCGTCGAGGTCGTTGCAAGCCTCGACCCCATCGGGCGAGGTGGCCGACCGCGCGTCGTCGCAGTCGCCCGCCCGCGCGACGAAGCCCGCCGGCGCGCTGCAGGCGAGGCGGGTGGCCGCCGCGTTGCCCCAGCTGTCGCTGTCGCCGTCGGCGTAGAAGGTCTGCTGATCGAGGCTGGTCGGGCCGTCGACAACGGCGTCACAGTCGTCGTCGACGCCGTTGCACAGCTCGTCGGCGCCGGGGTAGACCGCCAGCGCCGCGTCGTCGCAGTCGGTGGGGCCGCTGTCGGGCAGGTGGTCGGCGGGGGCGACGCAGCTCTGGGCGCCGGCCCAGGCGCCGCCAAAGCCGTCGCCGTCGAGGTCGGGCCGCCAGCGCTGGGCGTCGACCGCGTCGTCCTCGTCGATGTCGCCGTCGCAGTCGTCATCCGCGCTGTTGCAGCGCTCGGTGGCGCCGGGGAAGATCTGGTCGTTGTCGTCGTCGCAGTCGCCGGGCTCGGCGCTGTAGCCGACCGGCTCGCTGCAGGCGGTGATGTTGACCCCGGTCACGCCCACGCCGTCGCCGTCGGTGTCGGCGTAGAAGAGCAGCCCGGTGTCTTCATCGACCTCGCCGTCGCAGTCGTTGTCGACCTCGTCGCAGACCTCTTCTTCGTCGGGGTTGGCGTTGGCGTCGCCGTCGTCGCAGTCGCCGGCGGCCTCGACCTGACCCGCACCCAGGCCGCAGACCTCGTCGGCGGTGGCGGGGTCTCCGTACCCGTCGGCGTCGGCGTCGGCGTAGGCGATGGTGCGCTCGCCTTCGTCGGCCACGCCGTCGCAGTTGTTGTCGACCCCGTCGCAGGCCTCGGGCGCGCTCGGGTAGATGGCCGGGTCGGTGTCGTCGCAGTCGTTGCCGGTCGGCACGGCGTCGGCCGGCGGCTCGCAGCCCTCGACCGGGGCGGTCGGGTCGCCGAAGCCGTCGCCGTCGGCGTCGGTGAAGAAGGCGTCCATCACGCCCTCGTCGACCTCGCCGTCGCAGTCGTTGTCGATGCCGTCGCAGCGCTCGACCGCGCCGGGGTTGGTGGCGGGGTCTTGGTCGTTGCAGTCCTCGTCGCCGACGAAGCCGTCGCCGTCCTGATCGCCGGTCGGCTCTTGCAGCCCGTCGGCGACCCCGCCCGCGGAGCCCTTGTCGGTGGGCTCGCAGCCGAGGGTCAGCAGCGAGAGGAGGGGGAGCAGGGCCGGGAGGAGGGAGAGGGGGCGCGCCGACATGGGGGGCTCCAAGCGATGCAGGGGGAGAGGAGGTCGGTCTGCCGCGGGCCGGCTGCGCAGGCCCCCGGTCCGATGCTCAGCGCACGTACATGCGCAGCGCACGCGAGGCCGTCCAGGGGAAGTTGGTGGTCCAGACGCCGCCGGAGGTGTTGCCGTGGCGCCACCAGCCCGAGAGGCTCGGGTCGTCGAGGCGGCAGCCGTTGTTGTAGCCGCTGCTCCAGGCCGGGCCGTCGCCGTCGTCGGGGCTCGACGAGGGGCAGCCGATGGTGCCGTCCCAGTCCCGCACGTGCATGTACAGGTTCGTGCTGCACTGGCCGGTCCAGCTGAGGGTGCCGCTGGTCATCGGCCAGGTGTAGACCGTGCCGTGGCCGCAGTTGCGGGGGATGGCCGCCTGCCAGGTGTGGAAGCTCGAGGCGCCGCTGTGGACGCCCTCGTACTCAGCGTACTGCAGGCCGTTCTCGAACAATAGATCCGAGAAGGGCAGGTCGTTCCACGCCTGGCCCTTGAAGTCGCTGGTCGTGCTCAGGCTGCCGATCAGCACGGCGTCGCGGACGTTGGTGGTGCCCCAGACCCCGCCGCTCCAGTCCTGGGTGGCGATGAGCGTCCAGCCACCCCCCGCGGTCGTCATCTCGCAGTGGACCTGGTAGCCCGTGCCGTCCAGCGTCGGGTCGATGTAGTAGGTGCCGCTGGCCGCCGACGGGTTCAGGTCGAGGATGTCGTCGCAGTCCAGCGCGCCGCAGGCCGCTCCGGTGCCCACCACCCCGTCGTCTTCGACCCCGTCGCAGTCATCGTCGAGCGCGTTGCACAGCTCGCTGGCGCCGGGGTTGGCGGTGGCCCGCGCGTCGTCGCAGTCGCCGGCCAGCGCCGCCGTGCCGGTCGGGCGGCTGCAGGCCGTGGTGGTCGCGGTGGTGACCCCGTAGCTGTCGCCGTCGGCGTCGGTGTAGAAGACCGAGCCGCCCAGCCGCCCCGGGTCGGCGTCGTCGACGAGGCTGTCGCAGTCGTCGTCGCGCCCGTTGCAGACCTCGGCGGCGGCGGGGTTGACCGCCGCGCGGCCGTCGTCGCAGTCGCCGGCCCGGGTGGCGGTCGCCGCGGGCACCCCGCAGGCCCGCTGGGCGGCGCCCGTGCCGTAGCTGTCGCCGTCGGTGTCGGCGTAGACGGTGGTGCCGCCGACGAGGCTCGGGTCGGCGGCGTCGAGGCTGCCGTCGCAGTCGTTGTCGACGCCGTCGCAGACCTCGGCGGCGCCGGGGTTGGCGCTGCTGCGGCTGTCGTCGCAGTCGGTGCGGTCGGCGACGTAGCCGGGCAGGGCGTCGCAGTCGGTGCGGGCGCTGGCCGGGTCGCCGAAGCTGTCGCCGTCGCTGTCGCGGTAGAGCGTGGGCGTGGGCAGGCCGTCGTCGGCCAGGCCGTCACAGTCGTCGTCGATGTCGTTGCAGGCCTCGGCCGCGCCGGGGAAGGTGGCCGCCCGCAGGTCGTCGCAGTCGGTGCTGAGCGCGGCGTAGCCGGCCGGCGCGGCGCAGGCCCGCTGGCTCAGGCGGGCCCCGCCGAAGCTGTCGCCGTCGGCGTCGAGCCACCAGGTCGGGGCGTCGAGCGCGTCGGGCTCATCGACCACGCCGTCGCAGGGGTCATCGAGGCCGCTGCAGGTCTCGTCGGCCGCGGGGTTGCTGAGCGCGCGGGCGTCGTCGCAGTCAAAAGCCGCGGTGGGGGCCACAAAACCCGCCGGCTGTGCGCAGGCTTGGGTGGTGTCAGCCGCGAGGCCGAAGGTGTCGCCGTCGCGGTCGGCGTGCCAGGTCAGGGCGTCGACGCTGTCGGGCTCGTCGATGTCGCCCTCGCAGTCGTCATCTTTGCCGTTGCACCACTCGTCTGCGCCGGGGAAGGCCGCCGCGTCGCCCTCGTCACAGTCGCCAGGCACCGGCGCGTAGCCGGCCGGCTCGCTGCAGGCGACGGTGGTCAGGGCCACGGTGCCAAAGCCGTCGCCGTCGGTGTCGGCGTACCAGGTCGTGCCGACCCCCTCGTCGACGACCTCGTCGCAGTCGTTGTCTTGCTCGTCGCAGACCTCGGCGGCGTCGGGGTTGCTGCCCTCCGCCGCGTCGTCGCAGTCGCCGGGCCGCTCGACCTGGTCGGGCCCGAGGCCGCAGACGGTGACCGCGGTGGCTGCGTCGCCCCAGCCGTCGGCGTCGGCGTCGGTGTACGCGGTGGTGCGCTCGCCCTCGTCAGCCACGCCGTCGCAGTTGTTGTCGACGCCGTCGCAGAGCTCATCGGCGCTGGGGAAGACCGCCGGGTCGGCGTCATCGCAGTCGGTGGCGGTGGGCACCGCGCCGTCAGGCGCCTCGCAGGCGGTGATCGGCGCGGCCGGGTCGCCGAAGCCATCCCCGTCGGCGTCGGCGTAGAACTCGCCCTGCACGTCTTCGTCGACGGCGCCGTCGCAGTCGTTGTCGAGGCCGTCACAGCGCTCGACCGCGCCGGGGAAGGTGCCGGCGTCTTGGTCGTTGCAGTCCTCGTCGCTCGCGAAGCCGTCGCCGTCGCCGTCTTCGGCGCCGGGGCTGAGCCCGTCGAGCGCGCCGTCGGCCTTGGGGTCGGGCGCGCCGCCGCAGCCGCTGAGCAGGGCGCCGAGCAGGACGGGGAGCAGCAGCGGGGTCAGGGCAGCGGGGAGGGGCGCGCGCATCGGGGACTCCAGGCCCCAGACGATACCAGCCGGACCCCGCCCCCGGGGCGCGAACCCGCGGCCGGGGGGCCCCTTGTCACCGATCGGTCGGCGGCCGGGCGGGCGCGCGCCGCCCTCACATGGTCCCGACCCGCACCCGCAGCTGGGTGATCAACGGGGCGCTCGGCGGCAGCCGCACGTCGACCACCCAGCCGTCTTTGACCTGCTCGACGCTGACCTGGGCGCCCTCGACCCCGCCGCTGCGCAGCACTTGGCGGGCGGCGTCGGCCAGGGCGCCGGGCAGGCGTGGGCCGTGCTGCACGCGCCAGAGCGCCTCTTCGACCGCCTCGTCCAGCGCCTTCTGCAGCTTCTGCTGGTTGATCCGGAACCGGGGGTGCATCGCTGACCTCGGGGCTGCAGGCGCGCGCCGCTCTGGTAGGGTGGAGCCGCGGCGACGGCGCCGGGGGGAGGGCGGATGGCAGACAGCCCGGAGTATGGCCCGCGGGGCGGCGGAGCGGGCGCCTCGCGGCGCGCGGTCCTCAAGCTGGGCCTCGGCGGACTGCTGGTGGCCGGCGCGGCGGCCGGCGGGCTGCAGGCCTGGCCCGGCGCCAGCGCCGAGGCGCCGGCGGTGCTGCAGGTGCTGAGCCCGCGCGCCCACGCCATCTTGGTCGCGGTGGCCGAGGCGGTCTGCCCCGACGCGCCGCCCTGGCCCAGCCCGACCGCGCTCGGCGTGGCGGCCAAGGTCGACGCGGTGCTCGCCCGCATGGACCCCGCCGACGCCGACCAGATCGTCGTCGCGCTGTACCTGCTCGAGAGCGCCCTGGCCGGCGCCATCCTCGACCAGCGGGTCGGGCCCTTCTCGAGCCGGCCGCTGGCCCTGCGCCGCCGCAGCCTCGAGGGCTGGAAGATCAGCGCCCTGCCGGTGCGGCAGACCGCGTTCAAGGCCCTGCGCGGGCTCTGCGCCACCGCCTACTTCGCCGATCCGCGCACCTTCGCGGCGGTCGGCTACCCCGGCCCGCCCGACTTCGGCCAGGCCAGCGCGCCCGACCGCCAGCCCGCCCAAGACCGCGCGCTGTGGGATCCGACCGCCTCGCCGTTCTCGGGGCCTGGGGCGGACGCGGCCGCTCCTCCGGATGGGGCCAGCGGTGGGGCTTCGGCCGGCGGGGCCCCGCCCGCCTCCCCTTTGGGCTCTCCCCCTGCTGCTCCTGTTGCTCCTGTTGCTCCTGTTGCTCC
>JBJONS010000095.1:0-3663 GCA_046051725.1 Pseudomonadota bacterium
GGCCCGGGCGAGGGCGCGCGCGCGCACCTCGGCGGCCGCCTGCGCGCTCCAGCGCGGCAGGGCCAGGGCCAGGGCGAGGCCCGCGGCCAGGGTCAGGCTGCGGGCGGGGTGGGCCCGCAGCCCCGCCCCGCCCAGCCGCAGCGCGTCGGCGGCGGCGCGCCGGGCCGCGCCGGGCCGCGCGGAGCGGATCGGCGCCGCGGGCGGCCCCGCGGGGGGCGTTGCGGGGGGCGCCGCCCCCCGCCCATCCTCGACGCTGCTGCTGAAGATGACCTGTGCGGCGTTATCGTCGGCGGCGGTCGGCCCCAAGACCAGGCGCTGGTCGAGGCCGGCGCTGGCCGCTGGGTCGTGGCTGACCAGCAGCAGGGCCGCGCCGCGGCGGGCGCAGGCGGCCCGCAGCAGGGCGAGGGCGTCGTGGGCCCGCGCCGGATCGAGGCCGGTGGTCGGCTCATCGGCCAAGATCAGCGCGGGCTCGTTGATCAGCGCGCGGGCCAGGGCGACGCGCTGGCGTTCGCCGGCCGAGAGGGTCGAGGGCCGGCGCCCCGCCGCCGCGCCGAGGCCGAGCTCGTCGAGCAGGGCCCGCGCCCGGGCCCGCGCCGCGGCGTCCACCGCGAGCCCGGGGTGCAGGCGCAGCGGCAGCAGCACGTTCTCGACGAGGTCCAGGGCGTCGAGCGTGGGCGCGCCCTGCAGCACCCAGCCGACCCGGTGCGCCGCGGCGCCCGCCGGCCCGCCCAGCACCTCGAGCTGCCCCGCGGTGGGCCGCAGCTGACCGGCCACCAGCGAGAGCAGCGTCGACTTGCCGCTTCCGCTCGGTCCGAGCACGGCGGCCGACCCGCCGGCCGGCAGGCAGAAGGGCCCGAGCTGCACGAGCGCGGGCTGGCCGGGGTAGCCGAAGCAGAGGCGGTCCCAGCGCAGGGCGGGGCTCATGGCGCGCCCCCGCTCAGCTCGAGCAGGGCCGCGGCGTCGAGCGGCCGGGCCGCCCGGGGGCGCCCGTCGGGTCCCCAGGCCTCGCCGCCCGCGCCGCCGGCGACCCGGTCGAGGCCGACCAGGCGCTCATCGACGATGCGCAGGCCGTCGGGTTCGTCGGGGTGAACGTCAGCGAGGGCATAGTCGGCGGCGTAGAGGTTGGTGCGCTGGTGGGCGTGGCCCTGGTGCCGGACGGTGCCGGTGACCGTCCAGCGGGCCCGCAGCCAGGCCGCGCCGGGCGGGCCGTTCGGCGGGGGTCGGATGGGCTCGACGCTGAGGTAGCGGAGCTCATCGACCTCCACCACGGTGTCTTCGGCGCGCGCCCGCCGCGCGAGGGCCGCCTGATCGCGGTAGGTGCGGGTCAGGGCAGGCCCGGCCAGCCGGGCGGCGAGGTGCGCGTGCAGGGCCTCGGGCGCGCGGTCTTGGCCGGCGGCGGCGTAGAGCGGCGCGTGCAGCGGCCGAAAGGCGGCCAAGAGCGCCGGCCCGGCCGGCGCCCCGGTCGGCGGGCCCCCGCAGGCGGTCAGCGCGAGCAGGGCGAGGGTGGGGCGGCTCATCCGGTCGCCCCGGCCGGCCCGTCGAGCCGCACCCAGGGGGCGATCCCGTCCGCGGACTCGGCGATCAGCCCGGCCGCCGCCCCGTTGCGGCCGGTCGGCCGGTAGGGCACCGCGGCCTCGGGCGCCAGCGCGCGCAGGGCGGCCAGCGCGCTGCCGGCCACCCGCTGGGGCAGCACCCGGCAGCTCACCGCCAGCTCGGCCCAGGGCGCCCCGGGGCCTGGGCCCCGCCAGGCCACCCCGACGAGGCCGTGGTCGGCGAGCCGGTCGCGGGCGAAAAGCACGTAGACCTCGCTGAGATCAACGGGCAGCGCGTCATCTCCGGTCAGGCGCAGCTGGTGGCTGCGGGCCAGCAGCTCGAGGACCCGCGGCTGGTCTCCCGGGGCAGCCCGCCGCAGCTGCAGCCGCAGGTCGAGGCCCATCAAAAAGGCGCGGTGGGCGTCTTCTCCGGCGGCGGCCGCCGCGGAGCTCAGGGCCCGGCTGCGGTACGAGGGGGCGCGGTCCACCCCGCTGGGCGCCGGCAGCCCTTGGGCGCCCGCCCCGGTCAGCAGGCGCTCGCGCAGCTCATCCGCGCTGCCGCCCCAGGCCGCGCAGCCGCCGCCGTTGGCCTCGACCTCGGCCCGCTCGGCGGCGCTGTCGTCGAGCAGGGCGACCGCGCGGGGGTGCAGGCCGAGCCCGGCGCAGAGCCGGTGGATGGCGGCCGACTTGGGGCCAAAACTCGCCTCGATGGCGATGAAGTCGGTGTGGTCGAGCAGCAGCGCGTCGAGCCAGGCGCCGGCGCCCCCAGCCTCGGGCGGGCGGCGGCGGAAGCGCGCCCGCACCACCTCGGGGGTGTTGCGGGTGACCAGGGCGAGCAGCAGGCCGCGGGCGGCGGCGGCCCGCAGCGCCTCGTGCAGGCCGCGGGGGGCCATCCACAGCGCGGCCTCGGCGGCGCCAACCGGCGCCTCGCCCAGCGGGCACCAGGCGGGGTTGCGGGCGGCGAAGCCCGGGTCGGCGATCTCGCCGTAGACCAGGGTGTTGTCGAGGTCGACCGCCAGCAGCTTGAGGAGAGGGCCGCGCAGCCCGCCGAGGACCGCGGCCACCGCCGCGGCCTCGACCTCGGCGGCGCTCTGGCCGGTGCGCCGCGACGCGCCGAGCGCCCCCCGGTCGGGCTCGCCGTGGCCGATGGTGTACAGCACGCCATCCTCGATGATCCCGTGGCGGGCCCAGAGCCCCTGCACGTCCAGCGTGCGCTGCCCGGCCAGCGGCGCGGCGAGCGCCTGCAGCGCGGCGGTCAGCGCCGGGGGCGGGCCCTCGAGCAGGCCGAAGGCCCCCATCGGCGGGCGGCGCAGGCCGCGCAGCAGGCGGGGGCGTCCCTCGGTGGCCGCGAGGCGCCGGTCGCGGGCGGCCACCGCGGCGGCGAGCAGGCCGTCGAGGGGGCGGCCGACCAGGGCGGCGGCCATCAGGGGCCCGAGCTGGGCCCCGTCGACCGGATCGACGTAGACCAGGGCCGGATCGAGGGCGTCCAGGGCGGCGGCCGAGGGATCGGGCAGCACCGCGCAGGGCTGGCCGGCCGCGCGCAGGGCCTCGGCCACCGCTTCGAGGCCGCAGCCGCCCACCAGCGCGATCATTCCGCGCCCCCGGCCGGCCGCAGCCACCAGCCGCTGAGCGTGCGGCGCAGGCGCCGGGCCGGGGCGACCGCGTGCCAGGTGTGGGCCTCGGGCGCGAAGACCAGCGCGTCGCCGGCCTGGGGCAGCCAGCGCAGGGCCGGGGCGGCCTCGGGGCGAGAGGGGTCGAAGAAGGTGATGGCGCCGCCATCCTCGGCGGTCCAGCCTGGGTTGAGGCCGATCACCAGGGTCAGGGCATAGGTCGGCCCGTCGGCGTGGGCCGCCATGTGGTCGCCGGGACCCAGCGCCCAGGCGTTGAGGTGCAGGGCCGCGGGCCCCAGGGGCGCCGGCCGGCCGAGGGCCGCCGAGAGCAGCCCCACCAGATCGGCGTCCAGCAGGCGCTCTCGGAGCTGACGCCACGGGCTGTCGTCGGGCAGGTCTGCGCGGTGCCCGGCCACCCGCGCCGTGTCGAGGCGGGCGGCGGGCAGGTGGGCTGCGGCGTCCCCGAGCGCCGCGGCCTCGTCGTGCGGCAGCAGGCCGTCGAGGCGCAGCAGGCCCGCGCC